>CAZYGP010000012.1:0-1993 GCA_964647265.1 uncultured Acidimicrobiaceae bacterium
CTGGCGCCGAGGGGGTGACCGAGGGCGATGGCGCCACCATTGGGGTTCACCTTGTCCCAATCGACACCGGTCTCGTGGAGCCAGGCGCCGATGACCGCGGCGAACGCCTCATTGACCTCGAACAGGTCGATGTCCCCGATCGACATGCCCGTCCGCTCGAGCACCTTGCGCGTTGCAGGAATCGGGCCGGTCAGCATCGTGATCGGATCCGTGCCGGCGAGCGAGAACCCGACGAATCGTGCACGCGGCTTCATGCCGAGCGCATCGGCCTTCTCACGGGACATGATGAGGATGGCGGCGGAACCGTCTGTGATCTGGGAGGAGTTCCCCGCCGTGACGACGCCGTCCTCCCTGAATGCGGGCTTGAGGCTTGCGAGGCCCTCGAGGGTCGTGGTGTGCCGAAGGCCCTCGTCGACGCTGACCGTGGTGGTCACACCATCGGCCTTGACCTCGATCGGCACGATCTCGTTGTCGAAACGGCCCTCCGCGGTTGCCCGTATGGCTCGCATCTGGGAGTCGTATCCGATCCGGTCGAGGTCCTCACGCGACAGGTTCCATCGTTCGGCGATCATCTCGGCCGACAGGCCCTGGGGAACGAGGCTGTCCTGGTACCGGGACCGCATGAGCTCACCGAACGGGTTCGAGTTGCCTGCCGACGACCCCATCGGGACACGCGACATCGACTCGACGCCGGCCGCGACGACGACGTCGTACGAACCTGCCATGACGCCCTGCGCTGCGAAGTGGACGGCCTGCTGGGAGGACCCGCACTGGCGGTCGATCGTCACACCGGGAACCGTCTCGGGCCACCCGGCGCCGAGGACTGCGTTTCGGGCGATGTTGTAGGTCTGCTCCCCCACCTGGGAGACACATCCCATGATCACGTCGTCGACGACGGAGGGATCGAGGGATGTCCGTTCTGCGAGCGCCTTAAGCGTCTCCGCGGCGAGGTCGGCCGGGTGCCGGTCGGACAGGGCTCCATTGCGCCTGCCGAGTGGTGTTCGCACGGCGTCGACGATCACGGCCTCACGCATTGTGGCTCCTCATCACGGCGGTGGAGACGATCGGATTCGAACCGACGACCCCCTGGTTGCAAACCAGGTGCTCTGCCAACTGAGCTACGTCCCCTCGGAGACGTCAAGTGTAGAGGCCGGAGATGGATTCCGGTTCAGAGGATGCCCGGCTTGATGATCATCGCGACGAACGCGATCGCCACGATCACCGTGAGGACGTGGATGAGCCCACCAACGGACTTCATCTTCGCCACGGCGCTCTCGTCGTCGATTCCGTTCTCCTCGATGATCGCCTCGACCTCCTTGAGGCGAGGATCGAGGAGGAACATGCTGATCGCAAAGGCGGCGACGACCGCCAGGAGGCCGATGCCGACGAAGATATCCTCGAAGCCGTAGGTCGTCTCGATGACGAGCCAGATGCCGAAGACGATCGTGATCACCGACGCGGGACCCATGACTCGGTTCGCTGCCTTCGATGCCGGGATCATCGTCCCCATGTAGGCCGCGCCTCCTGCCCTGCTTGCCCCAGCCATCAGGCTCTCGAGGTACACATGCGCGCCGAACAGCGTCGCTCCCCCGATGGCGTGCGCGAGAAGGATCCACTTGTACATACGACCTCCCGTACGGCTCGTGGAGATCGTAGCCGCACGCCCACGGGTGTCCACGACCCGACGGGTCGACCCCAGAGCCATTGCAGTGGTGGGTTGGTACCATTCCGTTTCCGCACGGGCCCATAGCTCAGCTCGGTTAGAGCGCATCCCTGATAAGGATGAGGTCCCTGGTTCAAATCCAGGTGGGCCCACTTCGAGATCCTCACCGACTACCGGGGTTCCGCGCCTCAACCTTGTCACGCGTGTGCCGGGTCATCACCAGCGGGGTAGGCACCGATACCGCCACGGCCCTACCCGCGGGACACCCAGCAAGACTCTAGGTTCAAATCCAGGTGGGCCCACTTCGAGATCCGCACCGACTACCGGGGT
>CAZYGP010000012.1:2093-20407 GCA_964647265.1 uncultured Acidimicrobiaceae bacterium
CACTTCGAGATCCGCACCGACTACCGGGGTTCCGCGACTCAACCTTGTCACGCGTGTGCCGGGTCATCACCAGCGAGGTAGGCACCGGTTCCGCCATTGCCCTACCCGCGGGAACACGCGTCGGCGCTCTAGGTTCAAATCCAGGTGGGCCCACTTCGAGATCCGCACCGACTACCGGGGTTCCGCGACTCAACCTTGTCACGCGTTTGCCGGATAATCAGCAGCGAGGTAGGCAGTGAAGACCTACGCGCCGCTCTCGGGCCGCATCTGGTCCGCATCGGGCGTGAAACCCACCGGCATGTACACCGAGACCTTGCGGTGTATACTATGCGCATGTCTCGTGTGAACGTGTACGTCCCCGACGAACTCGCTGAGAAGGCGAGGTCCGCGGGTCTCAACATCTCAGGCTTGACCCAGGACGCCATCCGCAGAGCGCTCGCGGCCGAGAGCCTCGAGGCTTGGCAGGACAGGGTCGACCAACTCGCCCACACCGGCATCGACCACGAGTCAGCCCTCGTTGCCGTCCGGGAGGCCAAGGACGAACTCGAAGGTGTATGACCGGATCGTCATCGATGCCTCGGCGATGGTCGACTATCTGGTCGGGTCAGCGATGGCACCGTCGATCAGTGCCCGGATCGAAGCCGCCGACGTCCATGTCCCCGCACACTTCGACGCCGAGGTTCTGTCGGCTCTCGGAAGGCTCCACAGAGCGGAGGCCCTGACCGACGATGAGGTGGAGCAACGATTGGAACTGACGGCAACCGCTCCGTTCGAGAGGCACCTGTTGGGTCCGCTGCTGCTCGGTGCGTGGCGGCTTCGACACAACCTCCGCTTGGTGGATGCGCTGTACGTCGAACTCTCCTCTCACATCAGAGCGCCGATCATCACGACGGATTCCGGCCTTGCCGCTGCAACTTCGAGAGCCGAGCTCGTGGGCATGGGACCTCCTCCCGACTGACGGGCTGCCCCGTGGTCACGACCGGGTCGGGGCCTTCACCGTCACGTGCCGTGAGGCCGAGCACTGCGTCCAGTGTGGATCTCCTAGAGTCCAGCCATGGACATCATTCTCATCGCTGGTCTGTGGCTACCCAGGTCGATCTGGACAAACGTCGCTGCCGAACTCGAGCGGCTGGGGCATCGAGCCCTACCGGTGGCTCTGCCTGGCGTCGACTATCCATCGACCACCGCGACTCTGGCCGACCAGTTCACTGCGACCCTGGCCGCTGTCGACGCAGCCGACCGGCCCATGGTCGTCGGCCACTCGGCCGCCTGCACGCTCGCGTGGATGGTCGCCGACCAAAGACCCGATGCGATCGATCGCATCGTGCTGATCGGAGGCTTCCCGGCCGCTGATGGTGAGGCGTACGCCGACTTCTTCCCCTCCGTCGACGGCGTCATCCCCTTCCCCGGTTGGGATCCCTTCGAGGGCGCCGACTCCGCCGATCTCGGCGAGGCGGAGCGGGACCGCATTGCCTCGGCGGCCGTCCCTGTCCCCGAGGGCGTGACCATGGGCATCGTGCGACTGACCGACGACAGACGCTTCGACGTCCCGGTTCTCCTCGTATGCCCCGAGTTCAGCCCCGAGCAGGCAAAGGCATGGATAGACGCAGGCGATGTCCCCGAACTCAGCGGAGCAACCCAGGTCGCCTTTGCGGACATCGACTCCGGGCACTGGCCGATGGTCACCCGACCCGCTGAACTGGCCCGGATCCTCGGTGCCCCACCCGGCGAAAGCTCGTGATCCGTCTGCGGTGCTGGTTGGTGGCTGTCGACCGCTAGCAGTTCGCCACGATCCTGTGTGGGGAACGTCATCAAGGGCTCCGGCCACGTCAGCCGTCGGATCGATCCTGCCCATCCGGTGAAGCGGGTCCGTCGGGCCAGGAAGCGATGCACACGCGGTTGCCGGCGCGATCGGCGAGCGTCCACCAGCGAGGCGCCTCGGAGTCGTCGACGATCCGGCCGCCCGCAGCGAGCGCGGCGGCGAGGCGTTGCTCTGCGCACTCGCGGGCGACCGAAACGTCGATGTGCATGGCGTGGCGCAGCGGTTTCGCGGGGTCCAGCTCCTGCAACCAGACGGTGGATCCGTGGCCGAGGGGGTCGACCGCGTTGTCGTCGGACATCGGCGCATAGCCGAGCACCGCCCGCCAGAAGTCCACGTCGACTGCGTCGGGTTGTGCCGCGACGGCCAGCTGCACCTCCTGGACTGCGCCACGGTCGGGGCTGGCGCCATGGGTCCGGGCGACCGCGGACACGGCCCGTGCGATCTCGGCGTGGTGCGGCTCGAGTTGCCAGATGTCGCGCGTGAGCCGAACGGTGAGGCGGTCGGATACGACCGTCATCAGGACCTCCGAGTTCGCTCCCAGGGCGCTCGCCACTGCCCCAGCCAACCGCGTCGCCTCGACGAGGGACCCGACCGTGAACACCGCCGTCGCACCACCGTGCAGCACCACCCAGTCATCAACGCCATCCGCGGCGAGGAACTCGCGCCAGCCCTGTTCACTCATGCCACACCTCCTTCCCCAGACGCTACCCCCTGGGCACCCTGGAGTGAGTCGAGTGCCTCGACGCAGCCGGAGGGCTGGCAGCGGCGGGAGTGGGGGCCATCACGGGACACCCTCCGACGTTCATCGTTGGTATTGTTGGCCCACAGGTTCAAGCGCGCTGAATCGTCAAGGCGGTGGCACCATGAGTTCGACCGAAGTCTTCCTCCTCGTCACGGGCGTCATCGGGCTCGTGCTCGGGGTCTGGGCGCTCGTCGATCTCTGGCGCGGGCCCTACACGGTCGTCGGCAAGATCGGTTGGACGGTCGGCATCATCTTCCTGCCCATCGTGATACCTGTCCTGTACCTCATCTCCAGACCGACCAGCAAGATGCAGCAGAAGTCCTACGAGGTCGAGGAGTCACGCGACGACATCCTGCGGGAGTACGGCCACGGCGGCGACCTGTAGGGTCCTGGGACGCCACCGGGGTTGCCGTACGGCTGTCGTCGTCGCTCCTTCAGGGGAGATGTGTCACCGGCCCTCGACATACGCCCTCCACGCCTCGTACCCGCCGATCAGGTCCGTGGCCCCGATCAATCCGAGGTCCTGGAGGCGCGCCACAGCGAGCGAGGAGCTGTATCCCTGCCGGCACACGAGGATGACCACCTGATCCGGTGCCACATCGATGCTCCGATACGCGCTCGATGGTGCGAGACGCCACTCGAGGACCGTCAGGTCGATGATGTAGGCCCCGGGGAGCTCCCCCTGTTCGGATCGTTGCGCAGAGTCCCGCACGTCGACCACGATGGCGCCTGCGGACACGGCTTCCGACAGATCGGACGGAGCGACACGGTCGAGTCGTGACCGGACATGCTCGAGCATCTCGGACAGGGTCATCGAACTCATCGGCGCTGGAGCGTAGGACCTCGACCTGTCGACGGCGACTCGAAAGCAGGCGGGGCTCCAAGACTCCTCGATCGAAGGACCGGTCACCGGCGCTGCGATCGGCGATCGTATGTGCACCCAATACGTTCTCAGGGTCGAGCGGCCCGCGCATCGATGCGCTCGTCGATCCAGTGGATGAGAAGCGCAGCACCAATCGCAACCGCAATGCCGAGCGCAGCACCGGCAACCACATCGGACAGCCAGTGCGCCCGCAGATACACCCTACTCGACGCCATGAGGAAGGCGAAGGCTGCAGCGAGCATCCCGAGGTTGCGCCGCTTGGGACCGGCACGCACGAGGACGATCACCAGTGCGACGGCAATCGCCGCACTCGCCGTGGCGTGCCCGGATGGAAACGAGAACCCCGTTGTCTCGACGAGGGGGAGCGTCGGACGCGCACGCTCGTAGAGGTCCTTGACCGGTCCGATGAGCAGCTGGGATACGATCATCGCCAGCGCCCAGAACGCCAGCGCCTCCCATCTCCTGCGTATCGTCAGGAAGACGCCCACGACGACGATCACCGGCGCAGTCACCCATGTGCTCCCGATGATGTCGAGCACGTTCGCGACGCCGACGAGGAAGCCGTACTCCCACGCGACGGCCAGTCCGTGGACCCAGTCGTCAACCAGCTGCACGCCGTCGGCGAGGGGATCGATGGCGAGAGACATATAGAGGAACAGGCCGAGAGCCAACAACCCGAGCGAGATCCTGAGCGCGAGCGGATGGTCCTCGACGAGTGGCCGTTCCCTGAGACGACGCTGCGCCGTCATGGCAGACCGCAAGCGATCGACACGGCAATGCGCCGACGGTTCAGGACACCTGGTAGGTCGAGGTCTGGTACCGGCGGCCGCTGTAGCCACCGCTGGACCACGAGGCGATGTCGGCGAGGATTCCAAAGCCCAGGATGATCCAGTCGAAGCCGGTTACGCCCCCAGGGAAGACCACGACGTACATCATGGTGGTCCACGGCACCGCCAGCCACCCAATGAACGGCACGAAGAAGGAGTCGAACGCCAGGTTCCATCTGGGCTGATCGATGATCCACCACACGAGGATGGCGAACCGTGGACCGAGGATCACGAGCGAGCCGAAGAGACAGCACATCAGTAGCTCCTTCCTGGCGCCAATGTACTCGACTCTTGGACGCTCCGCTTCCGTGAGCGGTGTCGGAGAACGCAGCGGACGATCTAGGTAGACAAACTATCTATATATAGGTAGGCTATCTACATAGTGAGGAAGAACTCGCCTCGATCTGTCATCGATCACCGTCGATCCCAGTGGCTGAAGGGTGTGCTCGACCTCTGTGTGTTGGCTCGTCTCCGCACGGCCGAAGCGTACGGATACGAACTCGCCGCCGGGTTGGCAGCGGCAGGTTTCGGTGAGATCAAGGGCGGTACGCTCTATCCGCTGCTCAACCGGTTGGAGCGCGACGGCCTCGTGGCGACCCTGTGGCGGGTCAACGATCAGGGACCGAACCGCAAGTACTACCGACTCACCGAGCTCGGCGAGTCCGAGCTTGCAGAAGCCAGGAACGCCTGGTCCGACTTCACCGCAGTCGCAGAGTCGATCCTGTCGAATCCGGATGAGGAGCCGATGTGAACCCGCAGTCGTGGACGTACCTGTCCCAGCTCAGCCGAGCCCTCCAGCAGGAGGGTGTCGACGGCGCCCGTGCCGGCGAGTTCGTCGCCGAGGTCGATAGTCATCTGGCCGAAACCGGGGCGGACCCCATCGAGGAGTTCGGGCCACCGTTCGAGCTCGCCGTGGAACTGGCGAGGCGGCCCGGATCGCGAAAGCCCGGGTGGCTCCCACCGATCTGGGCCATGTGGCTCGCGGGCCTGGTGCTGTCGCTGGCCCTCGTCGTGGTGGTCGACGCAGTCCTGGCCGGCTGGGACGACACAGGCGTGCCGATCAGGGCACGGGGCATCTTCTACATCGGCGTGTTCTATCCGGGTGTCGTTGTCATCAACTACGCAAGCACACGCCTGCTGAGCGGCCGCAGCTGGACGGACCTCGTCGATGGTCGCATCGCACTCGCCGTCCTCGGCATCGCCATCGCGACGACCACGGCTGCGGCGATCGCGGGCGACCGTGAGATCGCCCGCGTGCCCGTCACCGTGTTCTCGGGAGTCGTCGTCGCAGTCATTCCAGCCCTCCTGTTCGTCATGATCAAGCGGAACAACACGATCCGCTTCCCCGACCACGCCAGACATCTTCGGCGGCTCAAACGTGGCCCGCTCGCAGGTCGACCACCCTCCGAGTCGTCCCGCTGACGAGTGCTCCGACGCGCGGGATCCCAGAATCCGCGAGAATCCCGGAGGCGCGATGAAGGGACGACATGACGGACGCACGGATCGAGAACCTGCTGCACGAGGATCGGGTGTTCCCGCCAGACCCTGCGTTCACACGCCAGGCCAACGCATCGGCGGACCTCTACCAGGCAGCAGACGCCGACATGGTGGGGTTCTGGATGGACCAGGCACGTGCGCGGATCGACTGGTTCACACCGCCGACCGTCGGTCTCGATGAAGACCGCCCTCCCTTCTACACCTGGTTCACCGACGGCGAGCTGAATGTGTCCCACAACTGCCTCGACCGACACCTCGACTCGGGTGGGGACAAGGTCGCGTACCACTGGATCGGCGAGCCGGGCGATACCCGGACGATCACATACCGCGAGCTCTCAGACGAGGTCAACCGCTTCGCGAACGGTCTGAGGGAGCTCGGAGTCGAGAAGGGTCACCGGGTGGCGATCTACATGGGCATGGTGCCCGAGCTCGCGATCGCGATGCTCGCGTGCGCCCGGATCGGGGCGCCCCACTCGGTCATCTTCGGCGGCTTCAGCGCCGACTCGATCGTGGATCGGGTCGACGACGCGGGCGCGAGGGTCCTCATCACATGCGACGGCGCGTGGCGGCGAGGGTCGGTGGTCCCCCTCAAGGAGAACTGCGACCTCGCAATGGCAGCGACGAGCACGATCGAGCACTGCATCGTCCTTCGCAGAACCGAGACGGATGTCGAGATGGTCGAAGGACGCGACGTCTGGTGGCACGACCTCGTGGCCGAACAGCACACCGTCTGCGAGCCCGAGATCATGAACGCCGAGGATCTCCTGTATCTCCTCTACACGTCGGGTACCACGGCGAAGCCGAAGGGCATCATGCACACCACCGGCGGCTACCTGGTCGGAGCCGCGACGACCCACTCGCTCGTCTTCGACATCAAGCCCGACACCGACGTGTACTGGTGCGCCGCCGACATCGGGTGGGTCACCGGGCACAGCTACATCGTCTATGGGCCGCTCGCCAACCACACGACGAGCGTCATGTACGAGGGCACCCCTGACCATCCGGACAAGGACCGCCTGTGGTCGATCATCGCCGAGTACGGCGTGACGATCCTGTACACGGCTCCAACCGCCATCCGGGCGTTCATGAAGTGGGGAAAGGAGTATCCGGAACGCCACGACCTCTCGACGCTGCGCCTCCTCGGCACTGTCGGGGAACCGATCAACCCCGAGGCGTGGATGTGGTACCACGAGACGATCGGCGGCGGCACCTGTCCGATCGTCGACACGTGGTGGCAGACCGAGACGGGGTCCATCATGATTTCGCCACTTCCAGGGGTCACGCCGACGAAGCCCGGGTCGGCGACGAAGCCGATGCCGGGGATCTCGGCCGAGGTTGTGGACGCGGACGGCAACCCGGTTCCACCTGGGGGCGGTGGCTACCTCACCATCACCCAGCCCTGGCCCTCGATGCTCCGGTCGATCTACGGAGACGACAAGCGATACGTCGACACCTACTGGACCAGGTACCCGGGGCGGTACTTCCCCGGCGACGGTGCCCGAATCGACGAGGATGGGTACCTCTGGGTGCTCGGACGGGTCGATGACGTCATGAACGTCTCGGGCCACCGGATCTCGACCATGGAGGTCGAATCTGCGCTGGTCTCACACCCCGCGGTCGCCGAGGCCGCAGTGGTCGGTGCGACGGACGACATGACGGGCCAGGCGATCGCTGCGTTCGTCACCTTGCGAAGCGGCTACGAGGACACCGACGAGCTGAACGACGAAATCCGGAACCACGTCGCAACGAAGATCGGTGCGATTGCGCGGCCTCGCACGATCGTCTTCACACCCGATCTTCCCAAGACCCGATCAGGCAAGATCATGCGCCGGCTCCTGCGTGACATCACCGATCACCGGGCACTCGGCGACGTTACGACTCTCGCCAACGCCGAGATCGTCCAGTCGATCGCCGATCAGGCGGAGGCCCACCGCGACGATTGACCGAGATGCGTCGCTCCGAGCAGGCGATCATTCGTCACGTGCGGTCCCGGCCAGGTATCGGGAAGCGGCCTTCGCTGCGGCGCGCCCCGACGCCACCGCCGCGGTCATGCCACCTCCACCGATCCACGCACCGGTGAGGAAGAGGTTCGGAATCGGCGTCCTCGCCGAGCGGCGATCCATCATGTTCGCCACGGACTGCTCACGACCGTAGAGGCTGCCGTGAGGCTGCCGGACGTAGCGGGCGTTCGTGAGGGGTGTTCCAACATGGCTCGTGACAATGGCGTCACGCAGGCCTGGAATCAGCCGGTTCGCCCGGTCGATCAGGATGTTGCCGGCCTCCTCCTTGACGCGGACGTAGTTCGGGTTCACCCTGTAGTTCTCGAGATCGCCACCGGTGCCCCAGACGCCGGCGTGTTCCCACGGCGCAAGCGTGGTGAGGGCGAGAACGGAGCCGCCCTCCGGGGCACACGTCGGATCGACGATCGTGTAGTTCGAGACGATCATCGAGGCATCCTCGAATCGGCCTCCGAGGATCGCCTCGTACTCGGCGTCGAGGTCGTAGCCGCGTATGTCGAGGAACTCGTGATGGTTCCACCCCTCCGCAGCGAGGTCGCGATCGACGCCGAGGTGTACGACGAGGCTGGATAGGGCTGGTACATCGCTGGTGAAGCCATCTGCCCACTCCGGATCCACCTTCTCCGCCGGGAGGAGCCCCAGTGTGGCTCTCGGGCTTGCATTCGAGACCACGGCCCGCGCCGTGATCGTGAGACCCTTGTCGGTGACGACGGTGACGCCGTCGGCCGAAGGCTCGATCGATGTCACGACATGGCGGAGGTGGACCTGACCGCCGTGCTGCTCGATCACCTCGGTGATCGCCCACGTCATGGTTCCCGAGCCACCCGTCGGATACCAGGCGCCGCCCGTGTGGTACGAAAGGAGGGTGAGCGCGAACTGGCCAGCGGAGACCTTCGAGGGCGGCAGACCGAGGTACCCCCACAGAGTGGACACGAGCGCCTTCGCCTCCGCGGAGATCAGGTGCCGATCCACGAACGTCTGCCATGAGCTCGCGAAGGCAGCTGACATGTCCGGGTACAGAGTCGGCATCTCATGCTGGGGAACCCTCGTGCCAGCGGATCGGTCCCGTGAGTATCGAGCGACGTCATGGCCCACGCGCCCGATCGCAGCGAACAGGTCCCGCACGCCATCGCTTTCGTCCGGCAAAACCTCCGAGAACGCGGCGAGGTACCCGGGCACGTCTGCGGGCACCGTCATCTCGAAATCGGGAAACCGAACGGTATAGAAGGGCTCGAGCCGGTTGAACTCGACGCGGTCCATGATGCCGAGCGTCTCGAACATCGGCTTTGCCCATCCACCGTCGTCGAGCCCGTCGAGGGCATGCAACGCGACCTCGAATCGGAACTCCTCCTTGCGAAAGAAGTGCGCGTAGCCACCGGGTTTCGTGTGGCCCTCGACAACGACGACCTGATGGCCCGACTCCTGGAGATGACGTGCAGCCGAGAGCCCACCGAGCCCTGCGCCGACGATGACGACGTCCGTTTCGATCCGCTCGGTCATGCCTCGGACGTCGCGGCGTCCAGTGTCGCGTCGGGGAAGGGATCTCGATCGTTCAGCTTGTCCCAGAAGTACACGAGGACGTCGCGGATCGACGCGATGATCGGCACGACCAGGAGCGACCCGAGTAGCCCTCCGATCTGGAAGCCGACGATCAGCCCGATGAGGACGACGGATGGCCGCAGCCGAACCGCAATCCCCATGACCCGTGGTGCGATGATGTTGGCCTGGGCCTGGACGACGACGACGTAGATCCCGGCGATGATGAGGGCGAACCAGTACGACTCGAGTTCGGGCCACCTCGTGGATCCGGATAGGAGGGCAGCGAGGATGCCGGGTATGGCAGCGAGGATGGGACCGAAGGTCGGGATCATGTTGAGGACGACCATGATGGCACCGAAGAGGAAGGCGCCGGGAAGGCCCACCGCCCACAGGACGAGGAACACGAGGAAGCCCGTGATGAGCGAGTTGACGAGCTGTCCGTAGAGGTAGCCTCGCCAGACGCTCTTCTGTGCTTCCATCATCATCAGGCCGTCGCGTTCGTAGCCCGGAGGAATGCTCCTGATGAGACCGGCATGCATCCGCCTGCTGTCCGCATTCAAGTAGATCGCCACCAGGGCCGTGACCAGCGCCGTGGTGATGATCGCGGTCACAAGCCCCGCCACGGTTCGGACCCCTGCGAGGCCAGTGCCGAGGTACTGGAGGGCGGCCTCGGCATCGATGACGATCCCTCCTCCATCATCGTCTCCGGACGAGCCGAGGGAGTCGATGATCCCCGACACGTCGAACGTGAGGCCGAGCACGACGATTCTTCCCTCGTCGTCCGCCTCCTCCATCAGCCACTCGCGGGTGTCGTCGACCCATCCGATGGGGTCGAGGTCGGAGATCGACGCAACGATCGAGTTCACGAGGAAGTAGCTGAATCCGAGGGTTCCGAGGAACACCACGATGTAGGCGATCGTCAGCGCGAGCCAGCTCGGGAGGTGCATGCGACGGTGAGCCAACCGGATGAGAGGAGCAACCAGGAACGCAATCAGGCCGGCGAGTGCTGCGATCGGAATCGCACCGCGGATCATATAGAGGGCGATCAGCGCAAGCACGAACCCCATGGCGACGACGAGGAGCTTCGCACGCTCGCTCCACGGTGGTGACGGCGGATACGCATCGATGGGGCGGTCATCGACGCCGGACACGAACGACTCAGGATGGATGTCGAGTATCGGGAGCTCGCCCGTCCGCGCTTCATCCTCGTGCATGTCCACACGCTAGAGCATCCGCGGGGTTCAGACCGGTACGATCCGGGCGTGAACCTGTACCAACGGACCGTGCGGAGGCTCGGCAGGACGTCGGCAATGCGCTGGACGCTCTCGAAGGTTCTCACTCCACTGGACATGGCCCTGCGCAACACGAGGTTCGCACCGTCCCGGTTCGGATTCGGAGCTCCACTGTGTTTCCTCACCACCTCCGGACGGCGTTCCGGCCAGCCCCGAACGGTGCCGCTCCTGTACGTTCCATTCAGCGGGAGCGCTATCGCCGTGGCGGCGACGAACTATGGACAGGACAATCATCCGGGGTGGTCATACAACCTGGAATCGGATCCGAGGGCCGAGGTCGTGATCGAGGGCGTCACCAGGCGGGTGATAGGGCGCCGAGCGGACGCGAACGAGAGTGCTCATGTCTGGCCCCGCTTCGACGCGATATGGCCGGCGTACGAGACGTACCGGAACATCGCTCCCCGTGACATCAAGGTATTCATCCTCGAGCCCGAGTTCCCGCCCGATTCACCGTGAGACACCTCCGAGGGGAGGCTTCTGGCGGGGGCGTAGACTCCGATGATGGTCGATGCGACGGCGAACACCGGTGACGGGCATGTCTATGAGCCACACATCGGTGGATCCCGCCAATACATGCGTGACATCATCCTCGGGGTCAACGACGGCCTCGTGTCGACCTTCCTCCTGGTCTCAGGCGTCGTCGGCGGTGGGTTGACCTCCACCGACGTCCTCCTCACAGGTGTTGCAGGAGCCCTGGCCGGAATGATCTCGATGGCGATCGGTGAGTACCTTGCAACCAAGTCCCAGGAGGAGGTCTTCGACGCCGAGCTCGCGCTCGAGGCCCACCACCACAAGGAGCACCGTGACATCGAGCGACGACAGTTGCGCGAGATGCTCGCCGAGCATGGCATGTCCGGTGAGAGCCTCGACACCGTCGTGGACATCATCGACGGCGACGACGACGTCATGCTCAGCATGCACAAGGCGCTCGAATTCGGGATCGTGGACGAGGAACGACGATCGCCCTACGCCGCCGCCGTGACGTCGGGTCTCCTGTTCCTCAGCGGAGCGATCCCCTCGGTTCTTCCCTTCGCGTTCTTCGACAACCCATCGACAGCGCTCATCGTGGCCGGCGTCCTGACAGGTATCGGGCTGTTCGCCGTGGGAGTGGCGAAGACGGTTCAGACACGGAAGAACCCCTACATCTCGGGCGCCGAGAACCTGGCCCTCGGGTTCGTAGGCGGTGTCGTGGCCTTCGGGGTGGGCTCAGCGTTCGGTGCTGCCGTCGGATGAGCCTGCGGCACCACGCGCCGAAGCCCTCATCGATACGATGACGGTGCTGCCGTCGACGTCGATCACCCTCACGGAAGGTTCGTAGACGTCGCGTAGGAGCTCCTGGGTGAGCACGGTCCGTGGCTCGCCGACCTTCCGGATGCGCCCCCGATCGATGATCGCAACGCGATCCGAGAACTGGGCGGCGGCAGTGAGATCGTGCATGGCGGTGAGCACGGCGATGCGGCGATGGGAGCGCACGGCGTCGACGAGTTCGAGCACCTGATGCTGTCTGGCGACGTCGAGCGATGCCGTCGCCTCGTCGAGCACGAGGACAGGGGCGTCCTGGGCGAGCACCCTCGCCATCGCGACCCTTTGGGTTTCGCCACCCGACAACGTCCCGACGTCCCGATCCGCGAACTCGATGAGGTCGAGTGCGTCGAGCGCCGCCCACACCTCGGAGATGTCCACACCCGATTCTGCGGCGAGGGCACCCATGTGGGGAGTTCTGCCGAGGAGTGCATAGTCGAAGACCGACATCCCCGGCGGGAAGGTCGGGCTCTGTGGTACGTAGGCGACGAGGCGGGCCCGGTGGCGGCCCCTGAGGTCCGTGATCGGATGTCCATCGATCCGTACCACTCCCGAGGTCGGACGTTCACCAACGACCGTCCTGAGCAGGGAGGACTTGCCTGCACCATTCGGCCCGACGATCGTGAGCCACTCGCCCGGTGCAACGTCGAGGGTCACATCGTCGACGGCCCTCCTGTCCCCATGGGCGACGCAGACGCGATCCAATCGCACGATGGCCGTCATGACACGACCCCCTTGCTCGTGCGGAGGACGACAGCGAAGAACGGAGCTCCGAAGAAGGCCGTGATCACACCGATCGGAACCTCGAACGGCGCCTGCAAGGTCCTCGCGAGGACATCGGCCAGGACGAGGAACGCACCGCCGAGGAGCATGGACAGGGGAACGATGACGCGATACGACGCATGGGTCAGGAGGCGCACCGTGTGGGGCACGATGATGCCAACGAAGCCGATCAGCCCTGACACGGCGACGACGGCCGCCGTACCCAGTGTGGCGAACAGGACGAGGACGAGCCTGATCCGCGTCGGATCGACACCGAGCGACGATGCCTCGACATCCCCGACTGCGAGCACATCCATGAGCCTGCGACCAGCAAGGACCACTCCGAGCGAGACGACGACATACGGGAGGACGAGGACGACTTCCGACCACCCTGCCGTTGCCAGGCTCCCCAGGATCCATCCGTAGACCTCACGGAGGGTCTCGGACTGCCTCTGCTGGATGAACGTCTGGACGGCAGTGAGGAACGCCGCAACGGCAACCCCGGCGAGTATCAACGTAACGGCGGTCCGACCGGATCGGACGCTGTACCCGAGCACATAAGCCATGAACACGCCTGCGAGCGCTCCGATGAAGGCGGCAAGGGGAAGCGGGTCGACGAACCATGCACTCGATGCCGGAAGGAAGGCGATCGCAAGCGTCGCCCCCAGGCCCGCACCCGCACCCGCCCCGAGGAGATACGGATCTGCGAGGGGGTTCCGGAACACGCCCTGATAGGCCGTTCCTGCAACCGACAGCATGGAGCCGACGAGGACGCCGAGGACGACCCTTGGCATGCGAATCTGCCACAGAATGGCCTCGCCCTGGTCGGACAGGCCACTGTCGAGACTCACGAAGGGAAGCCGATCAAGGGTCGAGCGGACGATCGAGGCCGGTGACAGGGCATACGGTCCAACCATCACCGCGGTGACCACGCTCAGAACCAGCACGACGACGCCCCCCACGATCCACCACCATCGAAGGTGTGTCGAGGTGGGACGTCCCGCGTTCATGCATCCACCGACTCGAGGGCGAGGATCGCCGTGATGACGTCCTCGAGGAGGAGGACGACCCGGGGGCCCCACCGCGACGCGATGTCGTCGTCGAGCTCGACGATCGCCCCTGTGCGGACGGCGGCGACGGTATCCCATCCTGGCCTCTCGGCGACCGTGACCGCAGACTGTCCGCAGCATTTCGTGTCGGCGAGCAGGATCACGTCGGGATCGGACCCGACGATGAGCTCAGCGGAGAGCTGCGGGAACCCGAAGCCGTCCACATCGGTCGGATCCGCGATGTTCGTCATCATTGTTCCCGAGAGCAGCTCTCCGACGAACGTCGACGACGTCGACGAGAAGAACGTCGGATCGAGCTCGTAGTAATAGGTCAGATCGGCGGCGCTGTCCGGGACCGTCGCATACGCCTCTTCGATGTTCTGCTGGGTCTCCGCAACAAGTGCGGCTGCCTCGGCAGGCCTGCCCGTTGCCGCCCCGGTCTGTTCCCACTGGAGGTACGCGTCTGCGAGGTCGATCGCTGTCGGGTGGAGGATCACTGGAATCCCGAGGGCTGCGAGGCCCGGAATGACATCTCCGTTCGGATCGAACGACAGGAAGACGAGATCGGGATCGAAGGTCGCAATCGCCTCGACACTCGGCGAGAACGCCGAGAGCTCCGTCATCGGAGCGTCCGACGGATGGTTCGACAGGCTATCGACGGCAACGACCGCGGGCCCTGCTCCGATGGCGAAGAGGACCTCGGTGGACGTGGGTGAGATGGACACGATACGCGTCGGGCGTTCCTCGATGGTGACCGCACCATTGGCTGCATCGATTGTCACCGGGAACGCGTCATCGACGACAGTCGTGGTCGTCGTCTCCTGTTCCGGAGCGGTGGTCGAGACCAGCGACGACGAGGTCGTCGTGAGCGTGGACGGTGGCGCCGTATCGGATGACGTGCTGGTGCCACATGCGGTCGCGACGAGCGCGACAACGGCCAGCAGAATGGACAGACGGTTCATGGGGGATCTCCTCTCCCTGGAGGAGACCGGTTCGTCACAGCTCCTGCCCACTCCTCCGGGGGCCGGACACTCACCGCACGAGAGGCGACCTGACTACCCCCTACGGGGGATCACAGTTGCGGGACAGCGCCGGGATCACACCGGACTTCGCTCGTGTGCGGCACCGGGACCTTCACCCCGGGCGCGCGACGGATAGTAACCGCGGCGGCGTGGCCTGGCCATCCGTAGGTCGGCGGGTGTCCCCTTGCTATCGTCGGAACATGAAGAGACTGCTCCTCACTACCGTCGCTGTCGCCGTTTCCGCTGCGCTCGCTTCGGTCGCGCTCAGGCGCCTCGGTTCCGAAGCGCCTGCGACGCCTCCCGGTTCCTGGGATCTCGCCGACGAGGTGCATCGGACGTGAGGGTTCTCCTCGAATCCACTGGCGAGGTCGGCAAGCGGACGGCATATGTCCTCCTCGCTGAGGCCGACGTCGACTTCGTCGGGGTGTGGAACGCGCCTGACGCCAAGCGGACCACCCGATCGGGTGGCGCATCCGACGTCGACGGTTTCGACATCGCCGTGAGCGACAGGTCCCTTGCCAACCACGACCTGATAGCGCGCTGCTCGGTCGCCGGCCTTCCGATAGTCCTGTGGGCTGACGATGCCGACATCGCCCCCGGCTCGGCGACCGTCCCGATCGTCACGGGCGCCAACGTCGGGTCAGCACTGATCGCCGCACTGCTGGCACACCCGAACGCCGACCCTTCTCCCGGAGAGCCCGTGACGGTCGCCTGGACGGAGCCCGGCAAGCCCCGCACACGGGGTGAGGATGTCGTGTTCCCAGAGCCGGTCGGTGCAATGCGGGCGAAGCGAAGGGCAAAGGGGCAGCTCGTCGCGACCCGAGACGACGAATGGGCGGGTGCAGTCGTGCGCGTCGGACCCGAGGACGGTATCCGAGTCGTTGGCGTCGCCGACCATGCAGGGCACCTCGAGGCCCTGGTCCTCGCCGCCACGGCGCTCGTCGCGGCCTCCGGGGCGTATGCACCCGGGACAAGGAACGCTGCGGAGGCGGGTGAACAACTCCTGAACATGCTGCGCAGGGTGGAACTCGACTTCGCAACCTGGCGTTCTCATCCCTGAGAACCCATGAGATCGAGCCTCCTTCTGACGTCGGTCGCCATCGTGCTTGCAGCATGCACCCCAGCATCGCCGGGAACACCCGAGACGACGGCGCCCGCTGACACGACCTCGACGTCGTATGCCGGCGAGTCCTTCGCGGGCACCGTCGATGCTCCTGAGTTCCCAGCGGGCCTCGAATGGATCAACACGCCGGGACCGCTCACCCTCGACGACCTTCGGGGAAAGGTTGTGCTCCTCGACTTCTGGACCTACGGCTGCATCAACTGCATCCACATCCTGCCGGATCTCGAGCGGCTCGAGTCGGAGTACCCGGACGAACTGGTCGTTGTCGGGGTTCACTCCGCGAAGTTCCCGAACGAGGGCGAAACGACGAACCTTCGGGACATCGTCCAGCGCTACGACATCGAGCATCCCGTCGTCAACGACAAGGACTTCGACGTCTGGAACTCATGGGGAGCAGATGCGTGGCCCACCGTGGCCCTCATCGACCCAACAGGGCGCGCCGTAGGCATCCGTGCTGGTGAAGGCGTATACGAAGCCGTGGAACCGGTGATCGCGGGCCTCGTCGCCGAGTTCGATGCGAGACACGCAATCAACCGCGACCCGATCGACCTGGCACTCGAGGCAGACAGCGCCCCGCGACGACCACTCGACTATCCGGGCAAGGTGCTCGCCCACGAAGGTCGGCTGTGGATCTCGGACACGGGGCACCACAGGATCATCGAGGCGGACCCCGTCACCGGTGACGTGATCGCGGCCTACGGCACGGGGATCAGGGGATCTGCAGACGGTCCCGCCCTCGAGGCGTCGTTCAACAGCCCCCACGGGCTCACCGTCGGTGACGGTGGACTGTTCGTGGCCGACACGGGGAACCATCTCATCAGGAGGGTCGACCTCGCGAGCGGAGAGGTGTCGACCATCGCCGGGACGGGTGAGCAGGGTTGGCCCCCGACGTCGGGAACGATGCTCTCGACGTCGCTTGCGAGCCCTTGGGCGGTCGCTTGGGCGAACGGTCTGCTCTACATCGCGAACGCGGGGACGCACCAGCTCTGGCGGGCAGAGCTGGCGTTCGACACCATGGGTCCCCATGTGGGCAGTGCCCGGGAGGGAACGCTGAACGGGCCGTTCGCCACTGCGGAACTCGCCCAACCCTCGAGTCTCACGCTCTCCGACGGGGGACTCCTGTACTTCGCCGACTCGGAGTCGTCGGCGATCCGCGCTGCCGACCTGCGGTCCGAGGAGACCGCGCTGGTCGTCGGAAGCGACTCCGGCCTCTTCGACTTCGGTGACGTCGATGGTGCCGGGAGTGACGCCAGGCTCCAACACCCACTCGGCACCGCCATCGACGAGGGCACGCTGTACGTCGCCGACACGTACAACTCGAAGATCAAGAGAGTCGACCTCGCAACAGGAACGGTCACGTCCTGGCTCGGCGGCGGCGCAGGATTCGCGGACGGCGCCGCCCCCCTCTTCAACGAGCCGGGTGGCCTGTCGGTCGCCGACGGGATTCTGTACGTGGCAGACACGAACAACCACTCCGTGCGGATCATCGACCTCGCGTCCGGCTCCACGTCCACACTCATCCTGAAGGGAATCGAGGCGTTCGACCCGCCAGCGGCATACCGGGGCGAGCTGGTGACCCTCGACCCGGTGACCCTCGCCTCCGGTGAAGCGTCCCTCGTGCTCGACTACGAGCTGCCCGACGGCTACAAGGTCAACGAGGAGGCACCCTCGTCGGTGGTGATCTCCGCGGGAGCGTCCCTCGTCTCCTTCGCCGATGGTGACTCCGTCGACATCACCGGGACACCGGTTCCCGTGGCGATTCCCATCCAACTCGGGGAGGGAACCGGAACGCTGCGATTCGACGTGACCCTCATCTACTGCGAGGCGGTGAACACGAGCCTGTGCCTCATCGACCAGGTGAGGTACTCCCAGCCCGTCGAGATCGGACCCCGTGGTGCTTCGGACCGCATCATCCTCGAGCGAACCATCCGCCGCCCCTGAGACATCCTGCTCCTGTTCTTGCGTGACAGTGGTGTCAGGTCGATTCGACGGTGTCTTCGCTTGTGAGCGACGGCGACGTCAGTCCGTTCGTCGGGGTGACGTGCATGACGGGGCGCGGCATCGATTGGGTCTGGGGGTAGTCGATGGTCTCCTCGAGCATGACGATCTCGACTCCGCCAACGACATCGGAGATGAGGTTGTACAGGACCGCAGCGAGGGTCATGAAGCCGGTTGCGAGGATGACGCCGACGATCGCGAGCATCACGACGACCCGGAAGTACAGATCACCGTCAGGCGTGAAGGCGATCGTCAGCCGGCTGAACGTGTCGACGAATGCATCAGGAATCCCCCTCTGCACGGCAATGGACCACGAGACCCACACGCCGAGCGTCCACACGAGGCCCCAAACCGTGTTGAGCACGAACGTGACCTTGAGAACGGTCCACGGGTCGATTTTCCGAATGATGCGACGTACGCGGCGCACGGCCATGTTGG
>CAZYGP010000013.1:0-19574 GCA_964647265.1 uncultured Acidimicrobiaceae bacterium
TGGTGATCGTCGACGAGGCGCAGAACCTCGAACTGCCGACGCTGAAGGTCATCCTCACCCGCATGGCCGCCGATTCCAAGGTCGTCTTCTGCGGCGATCTCAGCCAGGTCGACAACCCGTACGTCTCGCCCTTCGGTGGCCTCGCCGCCCTGATCGAGAAGTTCAAGGGCAACCCGATGTTCGGGCACGTCACCCTCGAACGCACGGTGCGCAGCCCTCTCGCCGAGCTGGCGACCCAGCTGCTCTGAGTCCTCGTCGGGGGCTCGACTCAGGATGCGTCGGACGTTCCCGCGGATTCGACCACGAATCGACGAAACCGGGCCGCGGTTGCGTGGGGAAGCCGAATCGTGATCGAAGTCCCGGCGTCGTCGTGTCGCTGGTCGAGGACATCGCCGGACTCATGGGCGTCGGCGAGCACATCGCCGTGCTCATACGGGATCATCAGGTCGAGCTGGATCGTCGTCGCGCGCAGCTCGTCGACCACGAGCTCGAGGAGCTGGTCGATCCCCTCACCGGTGAGGGCGGAGATGAATGCGGCGTCGGGGTGCAGTGAGCGCAGACGCGCCAGGGTCGTCGAGTCGATCGCGTCGACCTTGTTGTAGGCGATGACCTCCCGCACGGAGTTCGCACCGATCTCGTCGAGTACGGAGTGGACCGCCCGGATCTGGTGATCCGGATCGTCGTCGGAGGCGTCGACGAGGTGGAGGAGGAGGTCGGCATCCGTGGCCTCCTCGAGTGTCGAGCGGAATGCCTCCACCAACTCGTGGGGGAGGTCCCTCACGAATCCGACGGTGTCAGATACGAGCGCCGTGTGGCCGTGGGGGAGATCCAGCTTCCGCACCGTGGAGTCGAGTGTCGCGAAGAGCCGGTCCTCGACGAGGACACCTGCATCCGTCAGGTGGTTGAACAGCGTCGACTTGCCGGCATTCGTGTAGCCGACGATCGCCACGACGGGTTCGCCCGAGCCGCGGCGACGCTTGCTCCTCGTCGCCCGGGACCGCTCGGAGTCCTTGAGTTCACGTTCGATCTTGCGGATGCGGTCGAGGATCCGGCGACGATCGGTCTCGAGCTTCGTCTCGCCCGGCCCACGGGTGCCGATGCCGGCACCGAGGCGGGAGAGCGCCGTCCCCTTCCCTCGGAGGCGGGGGAGCCGGTATCGGTACTGGGCGAGCTCGACCTGCAACCTTCCCTCCTTCGTATGGGCGTGTTGGGCGAAGATGTCGAGGATGAGGGCGACACGGTCCACGACATCGCACTGGAACGCCTCCTGGAGGTTTCGCTGCTGTGCGGGGCTCAGTTCGTTGTCGAATATGACGACGTCGATGTCCTGCGCATGGGAGATCCCGACAAGCTCCTCGAGCTTGCCCTTGCCGATATAGGTCGCGGCGTCCGGCCGGTCACGGCGGACCAACTCCGACACCACGGGCTCGGACCCGGCCGTATCGGTCAGGAGTTCGAGCTCAGCGAGGCTTGCAGCACCGTCGGCCCTCCCGTCGCGTGAGCGGACGAGGCCGATCAGCATCGCTCGTTGGCGCGTCACACCGAGGTCAGTGACCGACGCGGTGAGCCGTTGACGCTGGCGTGAGACGTGGCCGTCGAGGCGTTCTGTCATCGTCCAACGGTAGCCCGAACAAAGTTCCACAGCCTTGTGTCGCGCACGCACGATGCCTACTCTCCACCTACGCAGCCCCGGCTGCGCTCGAACGACAACTGGAGGCACATAGTGAACGACAACCTCAAGAAGTGGTTGCCGTGGATCGCCGTTGCCGCCGTGGCAATCATCGTCGTCGTCATCATCGCCATCAACAGCGGTGGAGACGACGAAGCGTTGGACACGACGACCACGACTGCAGCAGAGACCACGACAACTGCAGCAGAGACCACGACGACCGCAGCAGAGACCACGACGACCACAGAGGCACCTCCCGAGTTCACGCCGATCGCGCTGAACGTCGGGGCGATCCTGCCCCAGACCGGGGCGTTGTCCGCGATCATCGACGCACTCGAGCAGCCTGTCAGGATGGGAGTCGAGGAGATCAACGCGGTTTCACCTGGTCTCGTGTCCGTGACCTATGCGGACTCTGGAACGGATCCGAACATCGCTTCGACCAACATCGACGAATTCCTCACGGGAAGCTTCCAGGCCATCATCGGCCCGGCGGCGACCGGCGTGACCCTCGGTGTATTCGACAAGGTGAACTCGAGCCAGCTGCCGATGTGCTCCGGATCGAACACTGGTGCGGCGCTCAGCGCGGCGACGTATGACCCGTACTACACGCGCACCGCACCCTCCGACGCCATCCAGGCACCGGCATTGGGTGACTTGATCATCGCGGATGCTCAGGCATCGGTCGCAGTCGTATGGCGCGCGGACGAGTATGGCCGCGGGTTCGGTGAGGCCCTTGCTGCGTATCTCGAATCAGCCGGTGCAACCGTCACGCTCCAGGAGGGCTACGACACCAACGCAACGTCCTTCTCGGATCTGACTGCAGCGATCGTGAACTCAGGCGCAGAGGCCGTTGCGATGATCACCTTCGACGAAGGCGCCCAGATCCTCCAGGATCTGTCGGGTGCAGGTTTCGCCGGGCAGATCTACGTCGCCGACGGGTTCAAGGACAATGTCACCGTTGACGCGGTCGGCGGCAATGCAGGATTGCTCGAAGGCATTCGTGGCACGGCACCGTCGTCGTCACCCGCCAACGGTGAGCCGACGTTCTCGGCGAGGCTCGAGGCATTCGCTGCGGGTACCCCGACGATCTTCTCGGCCCATTTCTACGACTGCCTGATCGTCACGGTTCTCGCAGCCCAGGAGGCCCAGAGTGCCGATCCGACAGTGTTCGTGAACAACATGATCACCGTCACGCGTGACGGGGAGAAGTGCAACACCTTCGCGGCATGTTTCGAGCTACTCCAGCAGGGTGTCGACATCGACTACGACGGGGCGTCAGGGCCGCTGGACTTCGGCCCGAACGGTGAACCGACGATCGGCACGTACGACCTGTTCGAGTACGACGCCGATGGGGCACCGCAGACCTTCGAGCAGATCGTCGGGAACATCTGACGTTCTGCCTGACAACCGGACCGACGTACAACCGAGGAGGGGCCCGGTCACCGGGCCCCTCCTCTCATTCGGCTCGTCCGAGCGTCCCGAGGTACAGGGAGATGACGTTGGGGTCGTGCAACAACTCGTGGCCGGGCCCTTCGTAGGCGTTCGTTCCCTGATCGAGCACGTATGCACGGTCGGCGATCTGGAGGCACCTTCGGGCATTCTGCTCGACCATCAGGATCGACACCCCGGTGTCGGCGATTCGACGGACGCGTTCGAACACGAGGTCCTGGTTCGCGGGCGACAGGCCTGCAGACGGTTCGTCGAGCAGGAGGAGCGACGGATCCATCATCAGGGCGCGTCCCATGGCCACCATCTGCCGCTCACCACCCGAGAGGAAACCCGCCTTCTGTGAGGATCGGTCCCGCAGGAGCGGGAAGAGCTCTGTCACGAAGCCGATCCGTCGATCCCACAGCTTCGGTGCGAGGTAGAGCCCCATACGGAGGTTCTCCTCGACGGTGAGCGACGGGAACACATTCGCCCGCTGGGGGACATATCCCACACCCCGCGCGACGAGCTCGTGTGCAGCGAGGTCAGTGATGTCATCGCCGCGGAGGGTCACCGTGCCTCGACGCACGTCCACCAGGCCGAACACCGCCTTGATGAACGTCGACTTGCCAGCGCCGTTCGGTCCGATGATGCCGACGAGCTCCCCATCGAAGAGGTCGAGGTCGAGGTCACGGAGGATGTCGACCCCGGGGAGGTATCCGGCGTACACGGATCGTGCCTCGAGGAGGAGTTCGCCTGTCGTCATGATGCCGCCTCACCGTGGTGCGATCCGAGGTAGGCGTCGATCACCGCACGATTGCGGGCGATCGAGCCCGGTGGCCCCTCCGCGATGACCCGTCCCTCGGCCATGACCACGACCCAGTCGGAGATCTCCTGGACGACGTCCATGTCGTGCTCGATGAAGATGACCGTCTTGCCGTCGTCGCGAAGGCTCGTGATGTGGCCGAGGAGCGTCTGGGTCAGTGCAGGGTTGACGCCCGCCATCGGCTCGTCGAGCATGATGACCTCGGGATCCACCATCAACGCACGAGCGACCTCGAGGAGCTTGCGCTGCCCACCAGACAGGGAACCCGCGAACTCGTCCGTCATGTGGTCGAGGTTGAATCTGGCAAGCAGCTCCAAGGCCCTGGCTTCCGCGGAGGCCTCGGCACTGCGCCAACCTCCCATCAGGGCGCCGCGGAGCTTCTCGCCGGGGTTGGTCTGATCCGCGACGAGCATGTTCTCCATCACGGTGAGACGTGCGAGCGACCGGGTCAGCTGAAAGGTTCGCACCATCCCCCTCCGCGCGACCTGGTACGCAGAGATGCCGACGAGCCGGCCGCCATTGAGGTGCCACTCGCCGCCGTCGACCCGATCGAAGCCGCTCAGGAGGTTGAACAGGGTCGTCTTCCCGGCACCGTTGGGGCCGATGAGGGACGTCACGGTGTGGCGCTGGACCTCGAGACGGTCGACGTTCACGGCTTGGAGGCCGCCGAAGGACCGATGGACACCCGAGACGGCGAGCACGGCGTCCGGCTTCGGGACACCCGGTTCGGCGGGAACACCGGAAAGGGGGCTGACCCTCTCATCGGCCATCGATCAGCACCTCATTCCTGTCGCCCATGAGCCCCTGGGGTCGGTAGATCATCAGCAGTATCAGGCCGACACCGACGAGGATGAGCTTGATCTGTCCGGCCTCGGCGGGGGTGAGGAGGGTGCCGATCCATCCGACCTCGGCCTGGGCAGAGGCCATGATCGCGTCAAAGGTGAAGAACACGAACTGGAAGATGAGCGCACCGACGATAGGGCCGAGGATCGTTCCGGCGCCACCGAGGATCACGATGACGTAGAGGATGAAGGTCAGGTTGGGAAGGTAGAGGTCCGGCGTGACGTTCTGTTGCTCGACGGCGAGCATGACGCCCGCAAGTCCTCCGATTCCGCCACCGAGCATGAGGGATTGGAGCTTGTATCCGAACACGTCCTTGCCGAGTGAACTCGTCGCGTCCTCATCCTCGCGAATCGCCCGGAGTACCCGACCCCACGGGCTGAGGATCAGTCGCCGGACGAGCAGCAGGATCAGGACGACGATGGTCCAGGACACGATCATCAGCCAGAGGCGCCTGCCGGTCACGAGCCATGACCCGATGCCGTAGACGGCACCCCCCGGGAATGGGCTCAGCTCGAAGAAGGCGTTGGCGAATCCCTGGATCCCGAAGACGCCATTCGTGACCGGCTCTGCCCACGAAGACCGGACCACCAATCGGATGACTTCGGCAGCAGCGATGGTGGTGATCGCGAGGTAGTCGGCGCGCAGCCGGAGTGTCGGGAGGCCGAGCAACAACCCAAGCAGCACCGCTGCCATGATCCCCACGATGATCCCGAGCCACAGGGATCCGCCGAGGTCAACGGTGATTGCCGTTCCGTAGGCGCCCACCAGCATGAATGCGACCTGGCCGAAGTTGAGAAGACCCGTGTATCCGAACTGGAGGTTGAGGCTGATCGCTGAAACCGCGTATGCGGCCGTGACCGGCCCGATCATGGCGAGGAACCCGTCCCTGAGGATGGCGAGGAGGTCCATCAGCCGATCCTCTCCTTGCTCCCGAGGAGTCCTTGCGGGCGGATGAGCAGCATGAGGATCAGGAGGATGAGGCCGACTGCCGCCTTCAGCTCGGATGGGACGAAGAGGGTGCTCATCTCGACGGCGATTCCGACGACGAATCCTCCGAGCATGGCTCCGTACGCGGTTCCGAGGCCACCCAGGACGACGGCTGCAAAGATCAGGAGGAGGAGCCGGAAGCCCATGTCCCATTGGATCGCCTCGTTGGATCCGAAGAAGATCCCGCCGAGTGCTGCCAGACCGCCTGCGATCACCCACGTGAGTGTCACGACCCGGTCGACGTTGATGCCCGACGACTCGGAGAGGTCGACATCATCGGAGACGGCTCGGAGCGCTGTTCCCATCTTGGTCTTCTGGAGGAACAAGCCGATGGCGCCCAACACGGTGACTGCGACGATGATGGTGACGAGGTGCTTGGGTACGACCGGAATACCGAGGATGTCGACGGGCCCCTGACCTGTGAAGTCCCGGTACAGGCGACGCTGGCCGCTGAAGACGACCAGGATCGTGTGGCGGAGGGCGAACGCCAGACCGATCGACACGACCATCATCGAGAGCAAACCCATCCCGCTCTTTCGAAGGGGTCTCCACAGGCCGCGATCCTGGACCCACCCGAATCCCGCTCCAAGCGCAACCGCAGGAATGGCTGCCGCTACGAGGGGCCATTCGGGCCCCATTGACGACGTGTGGAAGAAATAGGCGAACACGGCACCGAGGGTCACCATCTCGCCGTGTGCGAAGTTCACGAGACCGGTGACTGCATAGACCAGTGAGAGCCCGACGGCGCTCAGGGCGATCACGGCACCGAGCTTGAGGCCTGCAACGAACAGGGTTCCGACTCGTTCATAGGTGGAGATGCTCGAGATGGAACTCTCCCCCAGCGGAAAGAGCACGGTCTTCGCCCTTCCCTCCAGGACCTCCACGTCGGGGAGGATGCCTCGACCCGGATCGGTGAGGGCGACTCCTTCGGGGAGCGACGACTGGTCGAGTTCCACGTCGTAGAGGCCGGGCCCTGGTACCGGGATCTCCCAGTCGCCTTCGGCGTCGGAGGTTGCAGTCCCGACCTCGTCACCACCGAGGCGGACGAAGAGTCGCACTCCCTCCACCGGCGCTTGCTCACCATCGGCCCGGACCTGAAGGGAGCCGCGGATGGTCTCGCCCTCGCCGAGGGCCGCTGCTGGGAAGGCGAGGAGGAGCAGCACCACGAGCGATGCGAACCGTATGAGCCTCGGGGACGGTGCAGCCACGATGTGGGATTGTAGAACAGCCGAGACGTCGGGGGGAGTGGGGCGACCATGTCGCCTCACCGTGTGAATCGATCCAGGTACTCCCTTCGCCGCGTAGCCGCCTCGGAGTCCTCGAAGGCGGCGACGAGGCCGAGGGCGTCGTCGCGGCTGTGGTCACCCCCGGCAACCTCTGCGACGTGGCGCTTGGTGGTCGTGATCGCGAACCGTGCCTTCGATGCGATCGTGACGGCGACCGTGAGTGCCTCCTCGAGGGCCTTCCCGGTGGGTACGACCGTGTTGACGAGCCCCCACGCCCGAGCCTCACCGGCGGTGAAGGTCCGCCCGGTCATGACGAGTTCCTTGGTGCGCGCTGGTCCGAGGGAACGCACGAGCAGCTCGATGCCCCCCCACGCCAGCGGGATCCCCACGTCGATCTCCGGGATCGCGAAGACGGCATCCTCCTCAGCGATGAGGATGTCGCACGAACCGGCGAGGACCACGCCGCCACCGTACACATGGCCGCGAAGGACGGCGATCGTCACCTGCGGCAGGCCTGCGATCGCTTCGGATGTGGATCTCCCGAGGGCGGCCGCGTCGTAGCGGCGGTCCGGGTCAGCACTCAGGAGCGGTCCTTCCCGGAACGTGTCGAGATCCATGCCTGCCGAGAAGCTCGAGCCCTCGCCTCGCAGGATGACGACACGCGCCTCCGTGGATGAGATGCGGTGGCATGCCTCACGGATCTCCTGGAGCATTGCCAGCGTCAGGGCGTTCAGGCGCTCCGTTCGGTCGAGGACGATCGACACGAAGGTCCCTTCGTCGTCAACACGAACGTTCTCGCCCACCGGACCTCCCCTTCGCTCTCCACCATCGTACCGAGGCAGGTTCTTCCTGCACGGGCGTCTCGCGCTTGGTATGTTGGGCTCCACCATGGCGAAGACCGTAGCCCACCTGATCGATGACAAGGGCAGTGATGTGTGGCACGTGGCGCCAGGCACGACTGTCTACGAAGCCCTCGAGATCATGGCGCATCACAACGTCGGCGCCCTCGTCGTCCTCGATTCAGGAACCATCGTGGGCATCGTCTCGGAGCGGGACTACGCGCGGAAGGTGATCCTGGTGGATCGGGGATCTCGCGAGACGCCGGTGCGCGAGATCATGACCTCGGACCCGATCACCGTCACGCGGTCGACGTCGGTCACGGAGTGCATGGAGATCATGACGGACAATCGATTCCGGCATCTGCCCGTGGTCGAGGATGGACGGGTGTGCGGAGTCGTCTCGATCGGCGACGTCGTGCGTGCGGTGATCGCAGAGCAGCGCTTCCTGATCGACCAGCTCGAGGGCTACATCACCCAGTAGGTATGGGCCAATCGACCACGGACCGGACGGTCAGGATGCCAGACCGTGGATCGGGGTGTGCGCCGTCAGGCGCCGCGTTTGGCGAAGGTGTCCGCGTCGAAGGGTTCGATCATGATGCACTCGCCCGGGCACTCCTCGGCGGCCTCGACGACGATGTCGATCTGTGCATCGGGGACCCGTGCGACACCTCGGGCGCCGTCGGGTGCCTGAGCGCCGTCGAAGACGATGTCCGCGCCCCAGTTGGAGGCGGTCTCCTTGACGACCCAGAGGCCGTCATCACGACCCTGGAACACGTCGGGAGCAATCTCCTCACAGATGCCATCACCCGTGCAGAGATCCTGATCGATCCACACCATCAGACTTGGGTCTGCCATGTTCATCCTCATGATCGCGGTTACGCGTGGGCGGAGTGTAGCGACGATGGGCGAGGAGCCTGTCGCATCATCCGTTCGGCCGACGGGTACCGGACGGCGGGGCGGAATGCGGTGTCCCGGTCGAATAGAGGTCGCTCCTCCTGCACGGGAGTCGGTTCTCCCTCGCGCTGATGGGGAGTAGTCGTAGCATTGGCGCAGACAACGAGAGGATCTCCGTGGAGTCGATAGAAGGCCGCTACGAGCGTGGAAAGCAGCTGCGCGGGCAGGTTCCACGATCGTCCCACGACACCGTCACACGTCCTTCGGATGTCGATTCCGTCGACATCCTCCTCGCCCAGGAAGAAGGGAGGCTGGAGTCCCTGATCCCCGTCCGACACCAACGGATGGGGGAGAGTCCGTACTCGTTCTACCGTGCGGGTGCCAGGTTGATGGCGGTCGACCTCGCTCGCTCACCGACGACGAACCTGATCGTGCAGGCCTGTGGTGATGCGCACCTTGCGAACTTCGGTTTCTATGGGTCCCCTGAGCGAAGGCTCGTGTTCGACATCAACGACTTCGACGAGACGTTGCCCGCGTCGTTCGAGTGGGATCTCAAACGCCTCGTTGCCTCCTTCGTGATCGCATCTGCCGACAACGGCATCGACCCAGCGGACCGCGAGGCGATTGCGATGCATTGCACCCGTGCGTACCGCGATGCCATGGCGGACTTCGCGTCACGGGGACTGCTCGAGGTCTGGTATGCGCACTTCGATGCCGAGGAATTGCTCAAGAGCCTGCAGGCTTCCGGGACGTCGAAGGATGTGAAACGGGCAGAGGCATTCACGGACAAGGCGCGTCGCCAGGGCTCTCGCAAGGTCCTCGAGAAACTCACCGAACGGGTCGACGGGAGGATCCGGATCATCTCAGATCCGCCGTTCGTCATTCCGATCCGCGACCTCGACACGCCGGGTATCCCCGGTGACCAGGTCGAGGAGATCGTCCGCGGCACCCTCGAGTCCTACACCGAGACGATGCCGGATCACCTTGCTGCGCTGCTCGCCCGTTTCGATGTATTGGATGTGGCGTTGAAGGTCGTCGGTGTCGGGAGCGTGGGCACTCGCTGTTTCATCGTGCTGATGCAGGGGAGGGACGAGGGAGACCCGTTGTTCCTCCAGGTGAAGGAGGCGGGGCGTTCCGTCCTCGAGGATCCCTTCCCGCCGAGTGTGTACGACCATCAGGGTCGCAGGGTCGTCGAGGGGCAGCGTGCGATGCAGACCCATTCGGACCTCTTCCTCGGTTGGACCACGGGAGCGGGTGCAGACGCCTTCCAGTTCTACGTGAGGCAGCTGAAGGACATGAAGGCCTCGGCGCCCATCGAGGATTACGGGCCGAGGCGCATGACGAAATACGCGGGATTGTGTGCATGGACGCTTGCGCAGTGCCACGCCCGTACCGGGGATCCCGTTGCCCTCTCCGGGTACATGGGTTCCGGTGACGTGTTCGCAGAGGCCATCACCGGGTTCGCTGTGGCGTACGCCGCACAGAACGAGGCTGATTACACCGACTTCGCCAAGCGCGCGGGGTTCGCTGGCGCCACGGCGTAGGGCTCCCCGCCTCGATACGCTCATATGCGGAGGCGTCCGTGCGCCTGGTGGGCATCGCGGTCTTCAAAACCGACGAGGGGGCGAGAGTTCCCTGGCGGGTTCGATTCCCGTCCGCCTCCGCCAACCACCCGATCATCGTGTGGGTGGCGCCCGTCAGGGGACGTCACCCACACGTGAACGTGTGTCGTCACTCGTCGCGGCCGAGGAGGGGGTCCTTGCCGTCGTAGAGGCCGTCGATCTCGCCGCCGAGCTTGGCCATCACCGCACGGCGCTTGATCTTCAGCGACGGCGTGAGCATCCCGTTCTCCGGTGTGAACTCCTCGTTCTCGAGGACGAAGTTGCGTACGCGCTCGTACTGCTTGATGCCGGATTGGGCGCGGTTGATCTCGGTCTTGTAGAGCTCCCTGACCTGTGCATCCCGGAGCAGCGCGTCGAGGTCGGCAGTGTCGAGGCCGTTGTCGGTCGCCCACTTCTCGAGGTACGCGAAGTCCGGGACGACGACGGCGACGTTGAACGGTCGCTGCTCGCCGTACACCATCACCTGGCTGATGAAGCCCGACAGCTGCAGCTGTTCCTCGATGGGGGACGGCACGACGTACTTGCCGTTCTCGAGCTTGTACTGCTCCTTTATGCGTCCTCGGATGAACAGGAACCCGTCCTCGTCGATGTGCCCGAGGTCGCCGGTTCGGAATCCGTGGTTGTCGGTGAAGACAGCTGCGTCCTCCTCGGGCAGGTTGTAGTAGCCCATCATCACGTTCGGACCATGGACGACGATCTCGCCGACGGTCGGATCGCCCGTCCGATCCGTGTCGATCTCGACGGTCACGCCGGGGATCGGCTTGCCGACCGATCCGATGCGTCGCGCCTGGCGGATGTTCGCCGTGACCACCGGGCTCGTCTCCGTGAGCCCGTACCCTTCGTACACGGTCACGCCGACGGCCGAGATGAACTCCGCGACCTCGACTGAGATCGCGGCGCCTCCTGAGAAGGCGTACTTCAGGCGACCCCCGAATGCGTCGCGTACCTTCGTGAACACGATCTTGTCGAACAGATCGTTCTGGAGATCCACCCACCGACTCCGAGCGCCGCGCTTGCGCATCTGCTCGCGCTTGCGGGCGTTTGCGATGGCGGCGTCGAACATCGTCTTCTTCACGCCACCCTCGGCCTCCATCATCTTCTGGAGGCCGTCGTAGACCTTGTTGAAGACGGTGGGCACACTCACGAGGATCGTCGGTTTGATCTCCGGCATGTCGCGGGTGAGGGTCTTCGCCGACGTCAACCCCGTCGATGCCCCGAAGTAGGTCAGGGCGTGCAGCTCGACCGTCTGCCCGAACGAATGCGCCCACGGGAGGAACGATGCGGAGCGGTCATCCTCCTCGAGCGGGAAGACCTCCGCGATGGCGTTGATGTTCGATGCGAAGTTGGCGTGAGACAGCATGACCCCTTTGGGGTTCCCCGTCGTGCCTGACGTGTAGATCAGGCCGGCCAGATCAGCCTCGTCGACCACGGCCACGGGAACAGGATTCTCGGCGCCTCTGGCGAGCAGTTCCGTGTAGTCGATCGCGTTGCCTCCTGCCGGATCGTCGATGACGACGATCGTGGAGAGCTCGGGGAGGTCGGCGGCGATCTCCTCGATCTGTGCACGGATTCCATCCGTCGCGGCGAAGAGGACCTTGGCCCCGCAGTCACGGAGGATGAACTTCCACTCCTTCTGCGTCTGTGCCTCGTACATCGGCACCCACGCAGCACCGAGCATGTACGTCGCGTACGCCCCAACGGCCCACTCGAGGCGATTGTCCGAGATGATCGCGACCCTGTCGCCCGCGGTCACTCCGAGCGAGGCCAGACCTCCACGCGCTCGATCGAGTGCCGAGCTGAACTCGGCATACGTCGTCCAGCTCCAGTCACCGTCGCCGCTGCGTTGTCCGATCAGCGGGTTGTCCGCGTAGGTCACTGTGCTGTGGGTGATGAGATCGACGAGAGTCGAGACCTGGTGCGCCATCGAGGTTCCTTTCGCTGCTCTCCCGATCCTACAGGTCGAGCGGGGGCGTCTCGGGGGGTGGGGCGATAGTCTCACCTCCATGAACGATGCGCTGGCGATCGGCCGGGCGATCCGTGAGGCTCGTCTCGAAAAGGGCATGTCCCTCGGGCAGCTGGCCGCGGCTGTTGGCCGGTCGTCGTCGTCGGTGCGACGGTGGGAACGCGGTGAGGTTCCCCCGGCCATCGGGATCATCGACGACCTCGCCACGGTGCTCGATCTCGATCCCGACGAACTCCGCTCACTTCGACCGGAACCGGATCCGGTGACCGAGCTCGATGAGCCGGATACGCCGTCACCTGCCACACCGATCGACGTGGTCCCACGCATCGAGTCGACGGGTCCTGTGTTCGAGCCTGCGCCACAGCCCGACGCAGTACCTGCCAGGCGGCCACCCGGGTTCCTCGGTGATGTGGTCGAGGTTGTGCGAGGTGCAACGGCGGGGTGGACCGGGTGGATCCGCGGCCTTCTGACGTTCGCCGTTCTCCTCGTGATGGCCGTCGTTCTGGTCTGGGCGCTCGGGGAGCTCTTCGGAGCCCTTGGTGAGATCTGGGACTCGTTCGATGCAGAACCCGGAACCTAGAGGTTCCCAGCAGTGGACACCGTCCCGCGAAACCCGCGGGGAGCCGCAACGAGGAGTCACCGGCTCCTGCCCCGCGGGCCGGCGAGTCCTGCGGCTTGGTTGACCGTGCGTCGACGTATCGTTCACGCATGAGGAAGTTGCTGCTTGTCGCCCTCGCCGCAGCCATCGTCGCCTCGGGATGCGCCTCCGATCAGGGTGAGGAGCTGATTGCGATCAGGGCATCGATCGATCCGGCCGTCGGCGATGAGCGGTTCCTGTTCGCCGTCAACGAGATCGATGGAACACGGCGCGGTTCGCCTGACGAGGTCGTCACCGTACGGGCGAAGGCCCTCGATGCGCCCGACATCGTCCACGAGGTCCGCGCGGACTTCCTCTGGATCATCGAGGACAGCATCGGGCTGTATCGAGCGGCGATTCCCTTCGATCGTGCGGGGCAGTGGGAGGTCGACTTCGACGTGTCGACCGGGGAGAGGACGCAGCCGTTCCTCGTGCTCGTCGCCGAGGAGCCCGCAACGGTAGCCATCGGCGAGACTGCCCCCCTGGTAGCGACTCCGACCGTCGACGACACGCCGCTGGAGGACCTCACGACCGACTTCCCGATCCACGAGGCGTTCTATCAGGTGTCGCTCGAAGACGCCCTCACCAATGGGAACCGCACCGTGGCCATCTTCGCCACCCCCGCTTTCTGCACGTCAGGCGCTTGCGGGCCGATGGTTCGCCAGACGAAGGAGATCAGCGAGTCCTACCCGGACGTCAACTGGGTACACGTCGAGGTATACCGGGGCTTCAACGAGGACAGCTTCGCCCCCGACGTCGATCACCTCGCCCCTGCGGTCGTCGACTTCGGGCTCCCATCCGAACCGTGGATCTTCGTGATGGACGAGGAGGGAGTCGTCATTGCCCGGATCGAGGGGGTGCTCGGCGATGGCGAGCTCGAGTCGATCCTCGACGCGTAGGTCTGTTGCCCTCCTGGTTGCCACCGTTGCCCTGTTGGCGGCGGGATGCGCGAATGGGCAGGGGACCGACGCAGATGACTCCGTCACCGGTTTCGTGTCGCAGGTCACGGGGAGTGGTACGAGCGTCGATGCCTTCGTGATCGTCGACGATGAGGGTTCGAGCCACCTCTTCGTACCCGGTGTCGATCTGACGTGTGACGGGGAGCCCCTCGTGCACCTCCGCGTGCACCTCCTCGAGCGGGACAGGCTCCGCGTCACGTACGTGATGGATGCCAGCGGTGCCCTCGAGGCGACGAGCATCGTCCATCTGGACGGGTGAGGGCGGCCGACGAGCGAGTCAGCCCGCGACGACGGATTCGTCCGCGGGGAGCAGATCCGGATCGGGATCCCCGAGGGGCGGACGGGCCATGATGTAGGACTGCCAGGCGATGACGCTGCCTCCGGCGAGTCCGGCGACCGCTGCGAGGGCCACCATCGCGACGACGGAGATGGTCGCCACGCCGTCCTGGAGGGATCCGAGACCGCTGACTCCGAGGGGGAACACGGCGAACGCGACGACGCCTCCGACGATCCCACCGAGCGGTGCGATGATCCATAGGCCGACACCGGATGCATCCGGGTCGATCACTCGTGCGACCGCAGCAGTGACCACTGCGAGGAGCGTGCCTATTGCCGCTGCGACGACGATCGTAACGATCCACAATGCGGATGCCGGAACCGCGAACACGGGCTCGATGGACGCTCCCTCTCCCGTCACACCGAGCTTCGAGATGCCGCCCGTCGCTCCGGCGAAGAGTGTTCCGGCCACGGCAACGACGAGACCGACGATGGCGCCGACCCCGAACGCGCTTCCGTAGCTTGGCTTCATCGCGACGATTGTACCCGCGTGACGACGACCAAGGCCGCTCAGCGGCTGCACACGTCAGGTGCGTAGATCCCGATGATCCGGTCGGTGTCGTCGGGTCCTTCGACGGGACCCCACAGGAGGAGTGATCCGGACGTCGAACCACGGACCTCGTAGATCTCGCCGAGTCGCGAATCGGTTGAGAACGTCACCAGCTCCCCTGCGTAGGTGGATTGGAGGTCCGCAACGCTTGCACCGACGGACAGGCCGCTCAGGGTCTCGAGGCCCGCTGCCGGATTCGCCAGGTCACCGAAGGTGAGATCGTGTCGATAGCCGTTGAAGACCTCTTGACCGCCGGGCTTCGTGACGATGGCCGCAAATGGTCCGAACAGCAGCACTCGCTCGAGGTCGCCTGCGCACACACCGTACTGACCGGTCGAGACCTGCCATCCGGTGTCCTCGGTGGGTTCGCCGAATGAAGCGACGAGGCGTCCCATGGCCGTTGGTGCGTCCTGACCGAACACGATGTCGGGAATCTCGGTGACGTTGACACGCAAGCCGTTCGTGATCATCTTGAGCCGGTCGACTTCGATCGCAGGAGGCACGGCCTCGAACGGATCAGCAACAGGGACGGTCGTCGTCGTCCCTCCATCGGTGGTCGTCGTGGTGGTGTCCCCCTCGAGCGTCGTGGTGCTGGTATCCCCCTCGAGCGTCGTGGTGGTGGTGTCACCCGCCTCACCGGAGTCCTCGGGGGAGAGCAGCTGGAACACCGCAACGGACAGCGCGATCAGGAGGAGCCCGATGATCAGGCCCGTCAGGAGTGGTGAACCCGGCGGTTGCGCCGGCGGCGTGGACGGGGGCTCCATCGGGGGCAGCGGCTCGTTCCCCGAGAGATTGGTCAGATCTGCGTACGGATCCGTCCATCCTGGCGGATTCTGATGCGGATCGTATGGGTCGCTCACCGTGTTCCCCGTCTCTCGTGCGTCGTGCGCATTGTACGGCTCACGGCGTCAGGGCCGCGTTGTCTGTGGTGTCGGTGGTCGGGAGATCGTCGCCGTACGCGTCTGCAAGGACTTCGTCGAACGAGGCTGTCGCCACGAGCACCGATTGCCCGGACGTCGTTCGGGTCAGGCGTACCGGGATCTCGAGCCTCCTGATGGACTCGATGTCGATTGCGCGAAGGCCCCATGCGAGGTTGACGGCATTCGAGATGCTGAGTCGGTCGTCCAGGACGAAGTTGTCCGCGAGGCTCCGAGCCTTCGTCGTGAGTTGGGTCGGTGAGTCGAAGGTCTTCAGTTTCGCGAAGAGTTGGAGGATCACGTCCTGCTGGTGCTGGTTGCGCTGGAGGTCGCCCGCACCGGGCACGGATCGCCACGAGCCACCGACGAGCTGCTCCGTGTGCCGTGAGCGGACCCACGCGAGGGCCTGCTCCCCGTCGGTCTGGGTGCACCCGGCGGGGAGGTCGAGCCCGGACCTGTCGTCCCGAACGGGGTTGTCGACGCACACTTCGACTCCTCCGACGGAGTCGATCACCTTGGTGAAGCCCTCGAAGTCGAACCATGCGAAGTGGTCCACCTCGATGCCGGTGATCTCACCGACCTGGAATGAGAGCAGGGTCGGCCCGTTGATGTCCTCCGAAGGGCATCCCTTGATCAGGGTGTTGATGCGACTGTTGCGGCCGGTGCAGGGGTTCTCGACGTACAGGTCCCTGGGAAGCGAGACCATGAAGGGATCGGCTCCGTTCGTCGGCCGAACGAGGTACAGGATCACATCGGCGACGCCGCCGATCTCGTCGTTGCCGATGATGAGAAGGGTCTCGTACGACTGGGTCGGTGTCGCGATCTGTGGCGTGCTCGGGGTCGACGCCTCCCCGTCCTCGAGGACGACGTCGTCGTTCGGATCCGATGGGGCCCTGGGATCGGTCGACTCCCTCATCGCGGCGACGGCGGCCATGTCGAGGGTCTCCTTCTCGACGCCGCTCCACGAGTACAGCAGCTGGGCCCCCGTGTATGCGCTGTATGCGATGAGGAGGATCCCTGCGATCGCCGCTCCACGTGCGAGTGCACCGCGTACGGGGCTATGGCCGAGGGACGAGGAACCGTCGGACCGGTTGCGGATGAACCCGAGTACCGGGGCTCCTGCATCCCCCAGTTTCTCGATCGCCGTCGCCACACCGGCCGGATCGGCGGTGTCGGTGAGCACGAGGACGGTGCCGTCGGCGTGGGCTCCGAGTTCGTCTGTCGCTGTTGACCACAGGACGGGCGGAACGTCGATGATGATCAGGTCGGCGTGCTCGGAGACGACGTCGAGGGCATCGGCGACGAGGATTCCGGCGAGGTCGCCCGAGTCCGCTAGCTCGTTGCCTGCGGGGAGCATGGGAAAGCTCGAGCCATCCTCGAGCAACCACATTCGTGTGGCCTCTGCGAGGGTCGCCGTCCCCTTGGCGACGTCGGACAACCCCGGCGACGTTCCCGATGAGAGGAACCGTCCCGTGCCGTTCGGCGACGGGTCGGCATCCACGAGCATCACCCGTCGTCCGGCGGAGGAAGCGGCGATCGCGAGGCTGAGGGCAACCCGAGAGGCGCCTTGGCCGGGGGCGGGGGAGCTCACGAGGAGCACACGGCCCGTGGTGTGGCCTTCGATCTCGCGAAGGATCGCGGTGAAGCGGTCCCTGACCTCGGATTCCGTCAGGGCAGGGGCGGGGGTGGACCCGTCCCGTGGCACTGCGCCGAGGCACGGAACGCCGGACAGCGCATCCCCGAGAGAGGGTTGGGATCGAGCCCCTGTCATGAGGTACCAGACCGTCGCCCCTGTCGCCCCCGCGAGCATGGATCCGACGAACACGGCGATATTCGAGTCGCGCACGAGGAGGGTTCCGTACATCACAACCAGGGCCGAAGCGACGGCGAGTACGTTTGCTGGTGAGAATATGCGACGCATCATCCGCGTGATTCCGTGGTGGTGGCTGGTATCACGGTCGTCCCTCGGTGTGATCCGACGACAATGGTAGGTCGTGCTGGATGTACCTCGCCCGCTACGGCGTCTCACACGGGCTGGGACTGTAGATACCCTCGACGACGCCTTCGGGCTCGGTGGAGGACACGGGTCCCCACAGCAGCAGTTCGCCGCCGTCGTTGAGCCGGAAGTGATCGACGCCGTCGATGAGCTCGAAGGTGATCGTGAACTGGGAGTAGATCTGCCCGAGATCCGCGACCGTATCACCGACGGTGAGCCCGGAGAGCGTCGACAGCCCGAGCGACTCGCCTGCCCCGACATCCTCGTACCGATACGACACGAAGGTCGCATCGTCACCGAAGCCGTTGAAGATCACGCGCAGGTCGCTCCATTGGAGCCAGTACGACTCAGCCGGCGGACACAGTGAGTCGTCCCCGGATGCGTTCGCTTCGCCGAACGTCGCCCCGAGTGCCCCTGCCACGTCCGCAATCGGGGAGCCGATGTCGATCGGTCCCACTCCAGCGGCGCGCAATGTCAGATCTGCTGTGTCGAGGGGGTCTCCGGCGGGGGGCCACGTCGAAGGGGGCGGAAACGCTGCCACGGTTGTCGTTGTCGTCTCGGGGACCGTGGTTGTCGTCGTCGTCTCGGGGACCGTGGTTGTCGTTGTCGTCTCGGGGACCGTGGTTGTCGTTGTCTCTGCGATGGTCGTCGTGGCCGGTGTCGAGTCATCATCGAGGAACACGAGGATCCAGACGATGACGACGGCAACGAGCAGCACGATGGGAATCAGCCAGATGCCCCGGTTGCGTGGTCTGTCGGGGGGAAGGGTCCAGTCGTCGAAGCCGAACTCCCCTGTGTCGTCGATCGACGGTGCGGGTGGAGGAGGCGCGGTGTGTGGCACGGGTGGCGTCGGGAGTGTTGGAGGGATCGGCGCAGGAGCGCGCTCACCGTCGACGGGCGCAGCCGGTGCGGTCTCGACCGGGTCGGCGAGGTCACCGACCCGTACGTCGATCCAGCCCTTGCCACACTTCGGGCATGAGCTCTCGTCCGCAGGGCGCGGCGTACCGCAGTAGACGCAGACGGGGAGTTGGGAGGAGGTGGTGTCCATCGGTGGTGAGCATACGAACCGGCGCGCGGAACACGATGCTTTCGCTGCGCGGGCGTCGTCCTACTGGTGGGCCTTGAGGTACGCCGACACGTCGGCGAGATCCTGATCGGTGAGGGAGGGGTTGCCGCCCCTCGGCTGCATGTCGATGCCCTGGATGTTCAGCGGGTCATCCGCACGCCGGCCGACCAGGAGGAATGAGACGAGATCCTCCTCCGAGTTCGACGCCACGAAGGCATTGGGTGCGAGCGGCACACCGAGGCCATCGACCCCGGACAGGTCCCGTGCATGGCACGAGGCACAACTTCCGATATACACGGCAGCGCCGGAGACGGGATCCCCGGCGACGACCTCGCCGTGGGTCGTCGTCGGTTCACCGCTCACTCCTTCGTCTCCCGCACCGCATGCGGTGAGCATCAGCGCGACGAGGGAGACGAGTGTTGCGACCTTCGTGTACCTCATTCGATGCTATCCGCTCCTTTGGAACGCCTTTGGAACGACGGTTCCAGAGTGAACGGAACATAGCGTCGAGGTACGTTTGCTCCTCCATCGTGGGAGACGCGGAACAGCTGCGTTCGCTGAGGCAGGTGATTTCAGATGTCGATGCAGGGGCGTACGTTCGCCTCGACGGTCGCGTTCGCCAACTCGGCGAGCATGGCATCCCTGGCCGTCTGCCACGGCGCGTGCAGTGCGCACAGGTCGTTGATCGGGCACGGAATGCCGCGTTGGACACAACCCTGGTCCTCGATCCTGCCCTCGATCACCTCGATCACCTCGAGCACGCTGATTCCTTCGAGGCCGACGAGGAGCCGGTAGCCACCACGCGGCCCCGGCGTTGAG
>CAZYGP010000014.1:0-18437 GCA_964647265.1 uncultured Acidimicrobiaceae bacterium
TCGAAGGTGAACCGAGCGAAGACCGGGAGGACGACGTGGTACTCGTACGCGAACATTCCGACGACCGCCATCATCAGGAGGGGGACTCGGACGGCCCGCTCCCCGGCGGCATACCGAATGCCCTCCATCAGCTGGCCCCGTCGTCGGGGCTGTGGTGTGGCACGGGAGAGCTCGTGGGGTCGAATGGCAACGAGTGCGACGAGGATCCCCGCGTACGACAGCGCATTCACGATGAATGTTGCGCCGATGCCGACGGTCACGATCAGGGCTCCGGCAACGGCAGGTCCGACGATCCTCGCTGCATTCACGAGTACGGAGTTGAGCGAAACAGCGTTGGTCACGGCGTCGCGGCCCACCATCTCCATGATGAACGTCTGACGTGCGGGAACGTCGAGGCTTGCGACGAGGCCAAGGGCGCCGACAAGGAGGTAGACCATCCACAACTCGACGACTTCGGCAACCACGACGATGCCGAGGAGCGCAGCGAGGATGGCAGCGGTCGATTGCGTCACGAACAGGAGCCGCCTCTTGTCGAACCGGTCGGCGATGACCCCTCCCCACGGCGCCAGCAACAGCATTGGGAGGAACTGAAGGGCCGTCACGAGGCCGACGGCCGTGCCGCTTCCGGTGAGCTCGAGGACGAGCCAGGACTGACCGATCGCCTGCATCCACGTCCCCGGCAGCGACACCGCCTGGCCCATGAAGTACCAGCGGAAGTTCCGGATCGACAGGGACGCGAACGTCCTGCGGATGGCCACCGCCGCTGTCGTCACGACCTGTCCGCCACTCCCTCGAGGAGCGATACCGCCCTGGCGAGGACTTCCCGGTCCTCCTGGCTCATTCCGGCGAGCCCTCGGCGGAGGAATGCGTTCCTCTCAGCCCTGGCCTCGGCGATCGCCTCGACCGCAAACGGGGTCACGTCGACGATCGTCGACCGGGCATCGTCCGGATCGCCGGTTCGGATGACGAATCCGCGGGCCTCGAGCCTCCCAACGATCCCGCTGAGGCTCGGTGCACTGATATTCTCGATCCGCGCGAGTTCGCCGATTCGCAGAGATCCGTGGCGATCCAGAGAGGCGAGCACGGATCGTTGGGAGGGCGTCATGTCGCCGAGGGATTGCTGCCGGAGTCGCCGGGCAATGCGCCCGATGACAAGCCTGAGCGAATCGGCGAGCGCCTCCTCGGCGGCAGCGAGATCACCCGACGGCATGTCCTTCAACATCATTAGCCATGCTAACGACCTTTCCGGCTCCACGCCGCATTCGTCGACCACATTCCGTGGGCGCTCAGGTGAGCAGCTCGGCGAGACGCTTCATCGTGTCGGTGTGCGCAAGGGCGAGGACGTCATCACCGGCAAGGCGGGTTCCCGGATGACCCGACAAACGCCATCTACCATTCCCATCCATGCAGACATTCCTCTTCACCGACATCGAGGCGAGCACGCGCCTCTGGGAGGAGCATCCCGACGAGATGACGGGCGCCCTCGCTCGCCACGATGCGATCCTGGCCCGGTCCATCGAAGCTATGGACGGTGCGGTCTTGAAGTCCACCGGTGACGGGCTGATCGCCGTCTTCACCTCTGGCGGAGACGCAATTGCGGCTTCGCTGGACGCGCAGAGAGACCTGGCGTCGGAGTCATGGGGGTCGACAGGGCCACTGCGGGTACGGATGGGAATCCACACGGGAGATTCGGAGAGTCGCGACGGGGACTACTTCGGACCGGTGTTGAACAGGGCAGCGCGCATCATGGCTGCGGGACACGGCGGGCAGGTGCTGATGTCAGCTGTCGCGGCTCACACCTCACAGAATCAACTCCCTCCCGGAGCGACCCTGCGCGACCTCGGAGCGCATCGACTCAAGGACCTCACCCTCCCCGAGCACCTGTATCAGCTCGTCCACGACGACATCCCGACCGAGTTCCCGGACATCCGAACGCTCGATTCGAGGCCCCACAACCTCCCTCTTCAGACGACGGCGTTCCTCGGTCGGGCGAACGAGCTCTCCGCCATCCAGGCCATGCTCGAGTCCCCGGCTACGCGACTCCTGACCATCACCGGCCCGGGGGGTGCGGGTAAGACCCGACTCGGCCTCCAGGTGGGTGCCGAGCAGCTCGACCGATTCCGCGACGGAGCGTTCTTCGTCGACCTCTCCGCCGAACGGGACCCCGATGCCGCCTACGAGGCGATCGTCCGCACGCTCGACCTTCCCGTGTCGGGAGGTGGGGATCCCCTTCAGGTTCTCAAGGCGAGATTGCGTGATCGCCAGATGCTCCTCATTCTCGACAACTTCGAACAGGTGACCCCGGCGGCGATCGGGATCGGCGAACTCCTCCAGCATGCACCCGAGGTCACGGTGATCGTGACGAGTCGGGAAACGCTCCGCGTGCGAGCGGAGAGGGTGTTTCCTGTTCCGTCCCTCTCTCTCCCCCACCCGAGCGCTGCCTCTTCGACGATCGCGGAATCCGAGGCTGTGCAACTCTTCTCGGAACGGGCGCGGGCCGTACGACCTGACTTCGCCATCACGGAGGACAACGCGGTGATCGTCGCCGAGATCTGCCTGAGGCTCGATGGTCTCCCGCTTGCCATCGAGCTCGCGGCGGCCCGCCTCAACGTATTCACCCCAGCTGACCTCCTCGAGCGATTGAGGACACGGTTGGACATCCTTGGAGCAGGCGGGCGTGACCTTCCCGACCGACAGCGCACCCTGTGGGGGGCGATCGGATGGAGCTACGAGCTGCTCGACCCGGCCGAACGCGAGCTTCTCGAGTTGTTGTCGGTGTTCTCGACAACGGATCTAGCGGCGCTGGAGGCCGTGTCGGCATCTGCTCTCGACGAATCATTCATTCTCGACTCCCTCTCCTCGCTCGTGGACAAGAGCCTCGTGCGAGGAGATGGAAGCGGTGCATCACAGCGGTTCTCGATGCTGCTGATGATCAAGGAGTACGCTGAGTCGCGCCTCGCGGAGTCACCCAGCCGGGAACAGGAGGTTCGCAATGCCCACGCCCGGTACTTCTCGGACTTCGCCCGCCAGCTCCAGGAACGGCTCCGGAGCCGCGATCGTGAGTCGGCGCTCGAGGACCTCGCCTCGGCGATCGGCAACCTGCGGACGGCGTGGCGGTACTGGGTCGATCGGGGCGACCTCGAGGAACTCTTCAACCTCCTCGAGGGGCTCTGGGCGCTGAACGAAGCGAAGGGTTGGTACCGCGCTGCAATCGAGCTCGCGACCGACACCCTCGGCGTTCTCGCAACCGCTCAGCCCTCACCGGAACTCGCTGCCGAGGAGCTGACTCTGCGAACGAGCCTCGCTCGAGCGCTGATGGCGGTGCGCGGGTACGACGTGGAGGTGGAGGAGGCCTTCAAGCGCGTCCTCGCACTCTCGGAGGAGACAGGAATCGCAGCGCAGCGGTATCCGGTCCTGCGCGCCCTGGCGTCCTACTACATGAACCTCGCGGACTTCGCGCAGGCACGGGAGGTGGGCAACCAGCTCCTCGAGCTCGGCGAACGGGAGAACGACGAATCGATCATGCTCGAGGCGCACTACGTGATCGGCGCATCCACTTCGTTCACAGGTGACCTCGAACAAGGCCTGCCCCACCTCGATCTCGTGATCGACGAGTACGACCCGCGGATCCATGGCTCGAACCGATTCCGCCTCGGTCCGAACACTGCGGTCGTCACAAGGGTCGCGTCGGGCCTCATCCTGTGGCAGTGCGGCGCCCTCGCCAAGGCGGTCCACCGATTGACGGATGCACTCGCGGTGGCGAAGGCGATCGACCACCCGTTCAGCATCGCCTTCGCCTTGTACCACAACGGCTTCCTCGCCCTGAACAGGGGCCGATTCGAGGAGTGCGCACGGTTCGCGTCCGAGCTCGCGGAGGTGGCAGATGAGAACGACTACGTGCTGTGGCGGACGCTCGCCACCGTCTTGGAGGGGGTCTCGCTCACGGGGCGCGGAAGGGTCGAGGACGGTCTCGAGATGACGGAGGTGGGGATCACCCTGTACCAGGGACTGACGACACCGCCTGTGTTCTGGCCACTGATACTCGCCCTACGGGCCATGGTGAACGCCGGCGCCGGTCGGCCCGAAGCGGCAATCGAACTCATCGACGAGGCGATGTCCATCGGAGCGACTGACGAGATCATTGCTCCCGAGTTCCGGACCATGCGGGGTGACTTCCTGACCATGTTGCCGGTGCCGGGCCACGATGCCGCCGAGGAGGCATATCTGGCGGCGATCCGAGGGTCACGCGCCGGTGGCCTGCACCTGATCGAACTCCAGGCGCTCACCCGCCTGGTCGGTCTTCGCCGAAAGCTCGGCCACTCGCCCGACGGGGCCGACGAGCTCGCAGCCGTCTACGCGAGGTTCACCGACGGCCACGATGAACGCGACCTCGTGGCGGCTCGCGACCTGCTGGGTGACCTCGCGTAACCCACGTCCTCTCCCGGGGTGTCAGTTGTGCGAGATCGGGGAGGGCCTCGATCACAGCCCGACGATCGGGTCCAGGGTCATCTCCGGATGGTCGCGGCGGACGGCGTCGAGCCATGCCCGGCTCGTGAACAGGGCGAGGATCGTCCCGTCCGTTCGGGTCGCGATCTCAACGCCACGGCGGCCAGCGAGGTTCGCCTTCCCTTGTACGTCGGTACGCCGGGCCACCGTGTAGGGGGCGGCCTCGAAGTGGGGGCTCGCACCGAACTCGTTGGTGAGCCGGTATCCAGCCACCTCGAATTGCAACTCCCCGACAGCGGCGAGGATGGGCTCGCGCTCGCCTCCCTCGAAGGTGTTGAGCGCCTGGATGACACCTTCGTCGTCGAGCTGGGAGATGCCCCTCCTGAACTGCTTGTACCGATCCGTGTCCAGGTTGCGAACGACCCTGAAGTGCTCGGGTGCGAACGTGGGGATGGGAGGAAAGAGTGCCTTCCCTCCCACACTCAGGCTGTCGCCGATCCTCAGGTCCGTGGCATTGACCAACCCCACGACGTCCCCGGGATACGCGATCTCGACGGTCTCGCGGTCCCGCCCGAAGACCTGATGGGCATGCTTCGTCGAGAGGCTCCGTCCCGTGCGATGGTTGATCAGCGGCATTCCACGGTCGAAGCGCCCTGAGCAGATCCGCATGAACGCGATCCGATCGCGGTGGCGGGCGTCGAGGTTCGCCTGGATCTTGAACACGAAACCGGACAGGTCGCCGTCGATCGGGAGTGAGTCCCCGTCGCGCCCGAGCCTCGGCTGGGGAGCAGGTGCGATCTCCCCGATCGCATCCAGCAGGAACCGAACCCCGAAGTTCCACAGAGCGGACCCGAAGAACACCGGGGTCGACTCCCCCGCGAGGAACCGCTTCTGGTCGTGGTTTGCCCCGATCGCTTCGAGGAGACCCAGCTCCTGGACTGCGTGATCCCTCGCCTGGTCGTTGTCGACGCCATCCAGGCTCGCTTGCTCCTCACCTCCGATGGTTCCACCCCTCGCGGTGCGCTCGAACCTCCACAACGACCCGTTCCTTCGGTCGACGACGCCGTCGAACTCGGAACCGTTACCCACGGGCCACGTGACAGGTGTCGCGCTGATGCCGAGCTGTGCCTCGATGTCGTCGATGAGCGCCAACGGACCGAGTCCCGGCCGATCCATCTTGTTCACGAAAGTGATGAGGGGGAGACCGCGTGCCTGGGCGACCTGGAAGAGCTTGAGGGTCTGGGACTCGATGCCACGGGCGGCGTCGAGGACGATCACGGCTGCATCCACTGCCGAGAGCACCCGATAGGTGTCTTCGGAGAAGTCCCGGTGACCGGGTGTGTCGAGCAGGTTGAACAGGAGATCGTCGTGCGGGAACTGCAGGACGGTCGAGGTGATGCTGATCCCGCGCTGGCGTTCCATCTCCATCCAATCGGAGGTCACGTCGCGCTGACGCCCGGCTCGAGCGCGCACCGCCCCCGCCTCGGCGATGGCTCCCGAGTAGAGCAGGAGCTTCTCGGTCAGGGTGGTCTTGCCGGCGTCGGGGTGGGAGATGATCGCGAATGTCCGACGGCGGTCGATCTCCGTGGTGATCGAGCTGGTCATCTCACTGCCCCCGACGAGAGCGACGATCCGACAGAGAGCGTCTCGCACATCGACAGTCGCTCCCAAGCGATCACACGGTTCAGGTCGTGTATGGCGATCATGGAATTCCACCGCTTGTTGAGTGACGCCGCGTCAGCCTCGGGAGGCGCGCAACGGGGAGGTCGATACTCTACCCCGAAGCACGGCAAGACCCTCGCTGAGAGTCGAGAAGGGCGACATGATGAAAGTCCTCCTCGTGGAGCCGTATTTCGGTGGTTCCCACCGCTCGTGGGCCGAGGGCTACGCCGCGACTTCCCGACATGAGGTCCGCCCGATCACCCACCCCGGCAGGTGGTGGCTGCCCTGATTCGGCTGCGCGAGGTTGCCCATCACAGGATCATCCACGACGACGCGGCACCGCTGGATCTGTATCGGGAGCTGGTCTCGACCTGCGACATCGTCGTTTCGACGGCGCTTCAGGAGTTCTTCGGAATCTCGGTCATCGAGGCCATCGCGGCCGGATGTAGGCCCGTACTCCCGAACCGCCTGTCCTATCCGTGGCTCATCCCCGAGGACTATCACGATGCGGTGTTGTTCCCCGAGGACGGTCTTGTCGATGCTCTGCTCGCAGCAGTTGCGGATCCGGTCCCACCGCCCGGCCTGGCGTCGGACATGGCACGGTATTCATGGGACACGATGGCGCCGGAGTACGACGACCGCCTCGAAGCCCTCGCCGAGATGCGTCCGATGCCGCTCGCCGGCTCCGACGTGTAGGCGCACGCGCACCGGTTGTCACGGACCGATGGCCGGTCAGGCTCACGAGCAAGGATCACCCGACACGTGGCGCTCTGGCGACGATTCGCGCGACACCGGAGCCCTCGACGAAGTCGAGCACCTCGAGGGATCCGAAGGCATCGAGGAGTCCACCCGGCGCGACACGGAACTCCCCATGACCATGGTCGACCTCGCTGAGCGCCACGACGATCAGCGTTCCCGCGGGTGCCAAGCGACTGATCATCTGGAGGACGAGACGGTCGTCGAAGAAGAGGTGGCTGAGGAGGAGATCGACAGGTGGCCCCTGGGGCAGACCGTCGTCGAGATCGAAGACGTCGAACCTACACCGCTCCCCCACTCCGGAGTTCTGAGCGAATTCCCGCGCACGCCCGACTGCCACGGGGGACACATCGACCCCCCACGACTCCATGCCGCGCTCGGCGAGCCAGACAGCGTTGAGACCGGTTCCGCAAGCGATATCGAGTGCGTGACCGCGAAATGGCACGAGGTGCTCGATCGGCGCGAGATGTCGTCCGGGAGACGAACCCACCGCCGCCACCGCCATCGCGTCATCGGTATGGCGGGCGTCCCATCGCTCACGATCCGCTCGACTCATGATCCCACCCTACGGCGAACGCCCGGGAGAATCGGTGAGCCACGAATCGTTGCGAGCATGTCAGTACGGCGACCCAACTACGTAGGATGCCTCGCAACTGCAGCTGGATACTCGACCAGATCGAGAGGCGAGTGACGTGAACGACGTGTTCGGAGCGGCATCCCACGACGAGGTCCTCCAACTGGTACTGCAGATCGCGGTGCTGTTGGGGGCCGCGCGGATCCTCGGTGGAGTCGCGCTGCGACTGAAGCAGCCCGCCGTGGTCGGAGAGATCCTCGCCGGGGTCATCCTCGGTCCTTCCCTGCTGTCGAGCCTCATACCCTTCGTCGGCACATGGATCCTCCCGCAGTCGGACGTTCAGGGGAACCTGCTGGAGGCCGTCGGCCTCATCGGGGTCATGCTGCTCTTGGTCGTGACGGGCCTCGAAACCGACCTGGGGCTGATTCGTCGGCGCGCAGGCGTCGCTGTCGGCGTGGCGACGGGAGCCCTGATCGTTCCGTTCGCGTCCGCGTTCGTGCTCGGTATGTATCTGCCCGACGACCTGCTCGGCGACCCGAGCCGACGAACCGTGTTCGCCCTGTTCCTCGCGACATCGCTTGCGATCTCGGCGATACCCGTCCTTGCCAAGGTGTTGATGGACCTCGGCCTGATGCGACGCGAGTTCGGGCAGACCACCCTCGCGGCCGGGATGATCAATGACATCGCAGGATGGACGATGCTCGGTCTGGTCACTGCCCTTGCGAGTGCCCAGGTCCTGACGGCAGGGACGGTCGTCACGACGGTCGGCATGGTCGTCTTGTTCCTGGTCGCCACCGTCACAGTCGGGAGGTGGATGGTCGACAAGGGACTCGAACTCGTGCAGGACCGCTTCCGCGGGCGCGACGCGATCCTGACCCTCGTCGTCGTGCTCGCGTTCGGCTGGGGAGCGTTCTCACAAGCGCTCTATCTCGAACCGGTCATCGGTGCGTTCGCCATCGGAATCCTGTTCGGTCGGCTCCCGCGCCTCCCGATCGGAGTCGTCCACACGATCGAGTCGATGGCGCTCGCCGTGTTCGCACCGATCTTTTTCGCCATCGCCGGCCTCAAGGTGGACGTCGTGAGCATCCTCCAACCCCGCCTGCTCTTCATCACGGTGGTTGTCATCGCCGTCGCCACATTCGGTAAGGTGGTCGGCGCCTACGTCGGAGGTCGGTACCTCGCACGCCAGGACCACTGGACCTCACTCGCGTACGGTGCCGGTCTCAACGCCCGAGGAGCCCTCGAGATCATCATCGCGTCGATCGGCCTCTCCCTCGGGGTCCTCACGCCGGACATGTTCTCGATCATCGTCGTCATGGCCATTGCGACATCACTCATGGCCCCCGTGGCACTTCGCTGGACGCTCGGCAAGGTCAGCCTCGGTGAAGAGGAGGCGAAGCGGCTCGACCGCGAGGCCGCCCTCGACGACTCCTTCGTGGGCACCATCCGACGCGTCCTGGTTCCGGTCCGTCCGCGCCAGGACCTGTCCAGTATCCAGACGATCGGAGCCAGGGTCATCGACCTACTCCACGAGAACCGAGAGATCGATACGACCGTGCTCGCTGTGGCCACGGACAGCCGACGGGAGGCCGAGGAGTATCTCCTGCGGTTCAGTGACATCTTCGTTCATCGCCCTACAGCCAGGGTGGTCCACGCGACCGACCCTGCTGCTGCGATCCTCGAGGCTGCGAAAGGTGACTACGACCTGATGGTCCTGGGGACGCCCGCACTGAACGCGTCAGAGGCGGTGGTCTTCACTCAGCTCATCGATGACCTCATCAAGCTGTCGCCGTGCCCGACGCTTGTCATCCGCGGAGGGGACATCAGTCAGACCTGGAGCCCCACCCACATCCTCGTTCCCACCAACGGAACCACTGCAACTCGCCGGGCCACCGACCTTGCCTTTGCCTTCGCCCCTCCGGGGAGCAGGGTCACCGGCCTCCACGTGATCAACCCGACCCGTGTCGGTATTCGCGGCTCCCTCGCCTCGGACGTCACCGCCGAGATCGCCGCCATCGGATCGAAGCTCGACCTCGAAACGGACACGGAGATTCGAGAGGCCGCCAGCGTTGAAGCCGGGATCCTCGGAGCCATTGTCGACCTCGCTGCCGATCTCCTCGTGCTGGGAACAAACGTCAGGGCCGGGTCGTCGCGACTCCACCTCGGGCCCCGTGTCGAGTACCTGGTACGCCATGCGCCGTGCCCTGTGCTCATCTTGAACACGTGACCATCAGGCCACCTCATGACCCCCGAGAGGGTGTGACATCGATCGGGACGATCACAACGGGCGTACGACGGGATCGGGTGCCCGCGGTCTTCGAGCCCGTTCTCGCGACAGCCGTCGATGCGGTTCGTGCCGCGGGTCACGGAGCTTCCCTGTATGTGTACGGATCCGTGGCGACCGGAATGGCGCAGCCTGGCGCATCGGACGTCGACCTCCTCACCGTGGGCCTGGCGTCGGCCAGTGCCCATGCCATCGCGCAGGACCTGTCCGTCCAGTTCTCCGATCGCTGTCGAGCAGTGGAGATCGCGGCCGCCCAGCACGGCGACTTCGTGGGGGACACCGATGAGGCGCACGGGGGCCGTGTCTTCCTCCGCCACTACTGCGTCCATCTCGGGGGACCTGACCCAAGCTCGGCACTCCCTGACTTCGTCGGCGACGCGCGGGCGGCCAGGGGATTCAACGGTGATATCGCCCACCATGCGCATCGATGGCGCAAGGAACTCGACGAAGGTCGGGATCCGGCCGATGTGGGTCGTCGTCTCGCCCGCAAGAGCCTGCTCGCTGTGGCTGGATTGGTCAGTGTGCACGACGCCACATGGACGACGGACCGCGCGAACGCGGCCTCCCGGTGGGCCGAGCTCGAGCCAGAGCTTGCCGAAGACCTGGCGACCCTCGGTGCCTGGGCCTGCGGAAATGCAGCGCCAGACCGCGCCGCCGTCGAAGCCGCCCTCGACGGATTGGTTGGGGAGATCGTCGCCTCGTTCGAGGCATCGATCGGTCTCTGGACCCCGAGTCCGGGACCTCGCCGGAGTCCCGAGAGCAGCCTCCCTACCGCCGACGGAGTGTCCAGCGACCCGACGCAAGGTCACCGCGGCTGAGGGTGAGCGTTGGAACCTCCGGAAGCGAGCAGTAGCCGAGTGCGACCGTCACACCCGTCGAGCTCGACTCCTGGATGCCTCATTGTCGCAGCCTACGCGCCGGCGGTGGGATCGAGCAGAGCCGTCTTCCATGCCCGTGTCGGTCATTGGGTTCCGAGTGGGCTCGGCGTACGGTACTCCCTTGCACTCTCGATCCCCGGAGGGAGCTATCGATGTCCAAGCTCATCTACGCCGCATTCACCTCCCTCGACGGGTTCATCGAGGACGAGGAGGGTCGATTCGACTGGGCAATGCCCGACGCGGAGGTTCACGCGTTCGCCAACGACCTAGAGGCGACCATCGGAACCCACCTGTACGGCAGACGGATGTACGAGACAATGGCCATCTGGCAGGACATGGGGGATGATCCCGCTCTCACGGCAGTGGAGGCGGACTACGCCAATGCCTGGCGGAACCTCGACAAGGTCGTGTATTCACGGACCCTCGACGAAGTATGGACCCCGCGCACGAGACTCGAACGCAGCTTCGACCCTGATGCCGTCAACCGCCTGAAGGAGACATCGGAGAGCGATATCAGCATCAGCGGACCCGATCTGGCCCAGCACGGGTTCCGAGCAGGCCTCGTCGACGAGGTCCACCTCTTCGTGTTCCCGGTCGTCGTCGGCGGAGGCAAACCGGGCATCCCCCGTGGTGTGCGACTGGACCTCGATCTCATCCACCAACGGAGATTCAACAACGGTGTCGCATACACGCACCACCGCCTGCGTTGAGTCCGTTGGCGTACAGGAAAGTGAAGACCCCGTCAGGAGGCTCTGCACCCCACGATCTGGTGGCGATTCTACGGCCGGCCCGCACCGGCGGGTGGGCCGCCCTTGCCCCCGATCAGCTCCCTCACGAAGTCGGGCGGGCCGCCGTTGTCGGAGTCCTCGGCTGTCTCGGCATCGTCGTCACCACCGACCGTCTGGAGCCAAGTCACCAGGCCCGCCGGGCACGGTGAGTCGACGGTTCCAGAGTCGGCGGCCTTGCCGCTGTCCTCGGGCATCCCTGCGCCAGAGCGGGCAACGGCAGCGATCAAGCAGCCACGGCCGGGCCCGTCGGCTTCGAGGTTCTCGGCGACGAACGACACGTAGCTGCCGTGGTTGTACTCGCCTTCCTCGTTGGGCTCGACAGTGGCGCTCTCGCAGCCCTCGGCCTCCGAGTCGTCGGAGCAGTCGACCTCGGGATCGAACGACCAGATGAGGGTCTCGCCTTCATCTTCGATCGTGTACGAGAAGGTGACGTCGGGCTCGTCGGTTTCGAACGGCGCTGTCTCCTCCAGCGTCGTCTCTTCCGGCGTCACCCCGTCTTGTTCCTGTGCCAGCGCTGCGCCGCTCGCAACGAGCACCAGCACGGCGAACAGAGGCAGGTATCTCAGTAGCTTGCGCACAGTTCAACTCCCGTCGTCGGTTCCTGGCCCTTCACCGTGGTAATCGCCGAGATCGCCAAAAGGGTTACGGGAGTGTCCATCCGGTACCAGCGAGAGCGGTCACTCGGCGGTTCCACCAAGTGGAGTCTTCTAGTCTTGACGGATGACGATTGAGCGGCAAGGGCGCCGTACGGGGCTGGTATGCACCCTCGCGCTCGTCGTCGGTCTCGGTGCGTGCACCTCCAACGAGTCAGCCCCTCCAACCTCTGAGGTTGATCGATCGACAGTGAGTGGCGCTCCAACCGCGACTCAGACCACCACCACCGAAACGTTGGAGGAAACCACCACCACGGCTCTTCCGATCGCCGAGTCACGTTGGATCGAGGTGGCCGGTGACCGGTTCATCGACACACGGACCGGAGCGGAGTTCGTGCCGATCGGGGTGAACCTCCTTCGAAAGTTCGGGGGCGGTGGCGGCGACCGGATGTTCGCCTCCTACGACCCCGCTTGGGTCGACGAGCAGCTCGAGGCAGTATCGGGCTTCGGTTTCAACACCGTGCGCTTCTTCCTCGACATGTGCATGGAATGCACGACGACGTCGGAAGGCATTCGCCAGGACTACCTCGACAACCTCGCTGATCTTCTTGTGAGGCTTGAAGCTCACGACCTCGTAGCCCTCCCAACCAGCAACGACGTCCCCGACCCCGGGTTCAGTGAACGCTTGCCTTGTTGTGAGCCGTTTGGTGGATACCGCAACTCCCTGTACCTCAGTGAAGAGGGCCACACCATCGCCACTGAATACTGGACTGAGCTCATCGCGGGCATCCAGGAGAGGGGCGCCCCGACCCACCACCTCCTCGGCTGGGAACTCGTCAACGAGCAGTTCTTCCTTCGCAGCGTTCCACCGATCAGTCTGGAAGTGGGAACCGTGACCGCGGCGGACCGCCTCTCGTACGATCTCGCCGACGACTCCGACGTCGAGGAGATGGTCGTCAACAGCATTCGAGCGTATGTCGACACTGTCGGGAATGCCATTCGCACCGCCGACGAGGGGGCGTTGATCACGATGGGCTTCTTCTCCTCCGAAGAGCCTGAAGCCGGCCGGATCGCTTCCGATGACCGGTGGGTCGTTCCCCGCCAACTGATTGCCGAGTCGAGTCTCGACTTCATCGACCTGCACGGATACGGTGGTCTCGGCGGAACCTGGGATTCGATAGGGGCGGCGTATGGCCTCACCGGCGATTCCCTCGGCTATCCGCTCCTTCTCGGTGAGTTCGGTGCCTTCGAGAGCGCCTACCCGGATCACGCCGAGGCAGCAGCAGCCGTCGCCCGATGGCAGGCCGAGTCGTGCGACTTCGGACTCGGAGGCTGGCTGGTGTGGTTCTGGGGAGCGCTCAAGGACGACGAGGTGGTCACAGCTGATGCAGGCGATGCAGCCGTGGCTCGTGCGCTATCGCCTCGGGTACGCCCCGACCCGTGCGATGAGGGACCCTACGTTTCGGACAACCTCGCCCTGGGCAGACCCGTATCGGCTTCTGCCGAGGAGATCGGCTACCCAGCCTCACACCTCACGGACGGAAGCGATGCGACGTGGTGGAGTGCCGAGAACGGACCTCCGCAGTGGATCGAGATCGACCTGGAGTCGAACCAACGAGTCGGTCGAGTCGAAATCCTCATCGGCCATGTCTCCCCGCCAGGCCCTCAACGTCACGACGTCTACCTCCGCGGAGACGGCGAACCCGCTCCGGGAACGTTCGTCGGATCCGTCGACACCGACGCCGATCAGGGCGACTGGCTCACGGTTGAGTTCGCAGCAGTGGAAAGCGCCCGGTACGCGCGATTGGAGACCGTGGCGATGGACGGCTGGGTCATCCTCCACGAAGTGCGAGTCCTCAGCGAGTGATCACCGTGCCGATGCCAACCCGTACTGCGAAGACGTATGTGTGCAGTCGATGGCGAAGGCAGGCAATCTCGACGCATCCCACCTGTCTCATCCTTGAACGTGATTGCGACATTGCGGGAAAGGGAAGCCAGTCCTCGCACAGCAGGTCGGGGTCTACCGTTCGCTAGAGGGCAACAACCGTGAGGGACACCGGCTCGGTGACGCCTCTCAGGGTCACTGGACCTATGGGACGGAGAGCGACAGAGTCGGACACGGCTTCCGCGGCTGTCTCGGTGATGAGAACCTCCCCTGGTCGTGCATAGTCGGCAATCCTGGAGGCGGTGTTGACGGTCTGTCCGAAGTAGTCGCCGTCTCGGGATACGAGGGTGCCCACCGCGATGCCGGCTCGAGCCGGTGGAAGTCCCGCCTCGGCGAGGGCTACCAGCAGGCCACGGGCACAGTTCACTCCGTCCACGGGGTTCGAGAAATGGAGCATCACCCCGTCGCCGAGGAACTTGACCACGCTTCCCGAGTGCCGGGTCGTCTCGGTGCGGACCAGATGCGAGAACGCCGTCGCCACCTCTGCTGCCTCGGTGTCGCCCATCTCGTCAGTGCGACGGGTGTATCCGGAAAGGTCGATGAACACGATGGCAGGCGCATCCTGGGTCAGGGGGACTTCGACGCCGGACTGTTCGAGCGCGGACTCGACCATCTGGACCAACATCTGCATGTTGCGAGCATCGACATGGCGACGATTGAGCCAAATCATGAGCGTCTGGACACCTGGCCGGATGACTTCGTTCACGAGTGGATTGAGGAGCTCCACCACGTCACGAAGTGGCATCCCCGTCGCAAGGAGGGGTTCGACGACCCTCTGATGGAGGAACGCGATCTGCGCGTCGGCTGTTCGGCGGATGCTGTCACCGAAGTATCGAGTGCCCTCTACCAGGAGATCCCCGTTCCCGCCCATGGTGGTGAAGAACTTCGCCAGATAGTCGATCAGGAGGGCGTCGTCCTGACGTGCCCTTTCGTCGAGGTCCGGCATCGCCACGCCCCACACCTCGAAGAGGGTGGTGGCAAGCTCGATCGAAACTCCCGCCCTGGCCAGCAGCTCTCCCAAGGTCTCCTCACTCCGCTGCAGGGGCGGAGGCAGGATCCCGTCGAACCATCCGAACGAGATGACGCCGGTATCACTTGCCTTTGCCAGGTCGTCCAGGGATATGCCCTTGGACACCAGTTGGTCGATGACGCGAACTCGGCCGACGTCGGCCGGCGAGAACCTGTCGTCGTCGCCGACTTGGAGAAGGGCGAGCGCAAGCAACCTCTCGACACGATCCTCGGTGGTGTTGGCTTCACGCACCAGCTGGGACAGATCGAACCGGGTTCCAGTCTCCACGTTCGCTTCAGTGTATCGACCGAGGCTCAACCGACGGGTTGACCTCGCCCGACCCGACAGAAGTGCCTACGGAGTCGCCCTCATTGGGCCATGCCCCCTCTGGAGGCGAGCAGGTCCTTGACGCCGATCTCCAGGGGTTTCGCCGTACCCCGGGCGTGGGCCTCGGCGTAGACGTCGGGATCGAGGGACCCGGCCAGCTCGTCCAGCAGCGCCTTGGCGGGTTCACCGAGGGCAACCTGCTGAAGGACGGGCTGTTCCTCGCTGACCGGATCCGCCAGGACGCATGCTGCGATCTCAACAGCCTCTTCACCTTCCCCCGTGCTCGACCGCAACCGGGCGATCGACAACATGACCGCGCCCATGTCGACGACGAGACCCATGCGCTGATACTTGTCGAGGCTGTCGAGGAGGGCTTCGTCGGCTGCGTCCATGTCGCCCGTTGCGACATGGGCCTCACCGAGTCCCTGGAGTGCCATTGCGATGGCGCGTCGGTACTCGATCTCCCGCGCCAGCTCGACCTGAAGGGTGCGCAAACCGATGGCATCATCGACACGACCCTGCGTTGTCGCGATCATCGCCTGCAGCTCGAGGACCCACGTCCGGGTGAACTGCTCGCCGACTCCCGACAGAACCGCGTCTCCCTCCTGGAGGAGTCGCAATGCGGTGTCGAGGTCTCCCATGAAGGCGTAGGCCGCAGCCTGGTAACCCCTCAAGCCGGCGGAGAGGACCACAAACCCCGCCTCAACCGCCACCTGAACCGCCTCGGTACTCAGCGCGAGTAGTTCCTCCGGATCACCGGTGTAGGCCGTGATCTCACAGAGAGCTTCCAACGCCAGAAGGAGCCAGAAGCGATCCGGCAGAAGGCGCAGCACCTCGACCGCATCTCTCGCCAGGGGTACAGCGGCGTCTGGTCGGCCGAGGTTAGCCATGCACCTGGCCTCGAAGGATGCGGCAACCGCACATAGCGACTGCGTCGCTTCGTCGCCACCGTCGTCCGGGAAAGCATCGCGAACCTCGGCGAACAACTCGACTCCCGCCTTCGGCCAGCCCCGGATCTCGTAGAGGAACCACAAGCCCAGGACAAGCGGTCGTGCTGTCGTCGTATCCCCCCTCGCCAGCGCTTGTCGCCAGGCCCACCGGACGTTGTCGAGGTCGCCTTCCACGAGCTCGAGTGCGGGGCGAGCGTCGCCGAGCATCAGCAGCTCCTCGACGTGATCGATGCGGTCGGCGAAGAACCTGTTGTGCGCAGCGATCGTCTCGTCACACCGGACCGGATCCTTCCGCAGCTCCTCCTCGGCATACTGGCGGAGCAGCTCATGGACGGAGTAGCGACCCGAATCGCGATCAGCCACTACCAACGACTTGCTGACCAGGCTCGTCAGGTTGCGAAGCGACGCACCCGCCACCACCTCCGCGGCTTCGCGCGTGAAGCCCCCTCGAAAGACGGAGAGGGCCGCGAAGCTCCAACGCTCCTCATCGCTCAGCAGCGACCACGAATAGTCGAACACGGCGCGCACACTGCGATGCCGGTCCGGAATGTCGCCCATGTCGGTCTCGAGGAAGTCGAGGCTCTTCTCGATCTCTGCTGCGATCTCGTCGATGCGCAGGACGTCGATCCATGCCGCTGCCAGAAGGATTCCCAACGGGATGCCCTCTACGAGATCGAGAATCCGCGCCAATGGATCGAGGTCATCGGGCGAGAGTGAGAATCTGGCATCGACACGAGTGGCGGCGTCGACGAACAAGCGGACACCACCGGTGCCGAGCGCTTCCTCCTGCGTGTCCCACCTCGCGTCCAGACCCGAGATCGTCAACACCGTCTCACCGGAGACGTTGAGCTTGGTGCGGCTCGAAGCGATGACCTTGACATGGGGCGCTGCTCGTAGGATCTCCGAGACGATGGCCGTTCCTTCAGAGAGGTGCTCGAAGTTGTCGAGGATGAGGAGCAAGCGTTCATTCGCGAGATGGGCGATCAACTGGGATTGGAGGTCTTCGCCCGAGGACAGGGCGATCCCCATGGACTCGGCGACGGTCTGGGGGATGTCGGCTGGCGAGCCGATCGGGGAAAGGTCGACGAAGAACACTCCGTCGGGAAAGTCGGCAACCACGTCGGCGGCCACCTGAATCGCCAACCGCGTCTTGCCGGCTCCTCCGGGCGCCGTGATCGTGAGCAGGCGGGCTCGCGCAATGGCCCGCTTGGCGTCCTCCACCTCCACCTCACGGCCGACGAACTCGGTCAACTGGACCGGGAGGTTGTTGCGAGTAGCGTCGACGGAAGCCAGTGGAGGGAAGCGGTCCGGAAGCCCCTCGACATTGATCTGGAAGACCCTCTCGGGTCGGGTGAGGTCCTTGAGTCGGTGCTCGCCCATGTCCCGGTACGTCACCCCGTCAGGTAACCGATCCCTGACCAGTTCCCAGGTGGCCCCCGAGATGAGGGTCTGACCTCCATGAGCGATCGCCCTGAGGCGAGCAGCGCGGTTCACCGCGGACCCGTAGTAGTCCCCCAATTGCAGGTCCGCGGTACCCGTGTGCAGCGACGCCCGGACCCGCAGCGGTTCCGGAGTCGGCCAGTCGATCGCCCCAAGCCGGCGCTGCATGTCGGCGACCGCCTCGATAGCATCGCCAGCCTGACGGAACACGACGAATCTGCTGTCGCCTTCACCCCGAGGCTTCACCGAAACACCGTTGTGGGCGTCGACAGCACCGTCGATGGCCTCGTCGTGCTGGTTCAAGGCGGCCATCATCGACTCTGGCGCTTCCTCCCACATGCGCGTGCTTCCCTCCACATCGGTGAACAGGAATGTCACGACGCCGTCAGGAAGCTCTGCCATGCCGGCATCCTACGTCTTGCCCGATTCGGGAGTAGTGGTTGGCGAGGCGGCTGCCTCGCCAACAGGCCTGGTGGCAGCGGGGCCGGTGTGATCTGGTCGAGCTGGGGCCTTTCCGAACCTTCAGGTCAGCTCAGAGATCTCGAAGAGGTGTCCGTCGGGATCACGAAAGAACGCCCTGATCTCACCGTCCCGATCCAGTGGCGGTGCGAGGAACTCGGCCCCACGACTCTCCAGCAAGGCGTGAGCGGCTCTGCAATCGTCAACCCGGAAGATGATCTGACTGCTGACCCGGCCGCGGTCCCGCGGAGCATCGAGGGTTACGGTCGGTTTCTCGGGGGTCGGCCCACCTCCACTCACCAACAGCAGCCAGTTCCCGAACAATT
>CAZYGP010000015.1:0-18107 GCA_964647265.1 uncultured Acidimicrobiaceae bacterium
AGCTCGTGGGGAACCTCGACGCCGGTGATCACCTCATCGGGCTCGAGGGATGTGCGCTTCACGCCAACGAAGAAGTCCCGCCACGGAACCATCCGCTCCCCTCGCTCCGCGGAACGCACGACGATGCGCGCGTCCGCTGCTGCGATCCACGGGAGGCCGTCCCCGGCAGGGCTCGCGGTTGCGACGTTGCCACCGATGGTTCCAACGGCACGGATCTGGGGGGAGCCGACGGTTCGGGCGGCCTGAGCGAGGGCCCTGTGCCCGGATCGCTCGAGATCGGCCCATGTGGCACCGGCCCCGATTCGCCCCAGGGGGGCATCCCGCAGCTCGCGCACCCGACGGAGGGAGACGACACCCGACGGGCGGTGGTGAGCGAGGTTGACTTCGACCATGAGGTCGGTGCCACCTGCGAGGAGCTGCGCACCGGGTCGTTCCGCCCTCGCATCGAGTGCCTCGTCGAGGTCGCGGGCTGCGATGAACTCCATAGGGGCGACGCTAGTCGTCGGCGGAACTCTCAGCGGCAGGGACTCTCCTGTTCACCCCGCCGCCAGCCGCCGGGAGACCTCGTTGTGGTGACCGACGAGGTGCGGTACGTCGACGCCGACCACCTCACCGTCGCGCACGACGCGGCGGCCGTGTACCCAGCTGTGGTCCACGCGTGCAGGCGAGGCGAAGACGACCGCGGCGACCGCGTCCTGCAGCGCCCCCGCGTACTCGAGGCGATCGAGCGAGATCGCGATGAAGTCTGCACCCTTTCCGACCTCGAGGGATCCCACGTCGTCGCGTCCCAGGACGCTGGCAGACCCCCGCGTAGCGATCCGGAGGGCCTCCCTCGCCGTGAGGAGTCGTCCCCCTTCGAGCGTCGGCGCCGCCGCGAGCCTCGACAGCAGCATCGCCTGACGGACCTCGGCGATCATGTGGCTGGCATCGTTGCTCGCCGACCCGTCCACGCCGAGGCCGAGGCGAACGCCCGAGGCCAGATACCGGCGGACGGGTGCGATACCGGACGCGAGGCGCATGTTCGACGACGGACAGTGGGCGACGCCGGTGCCGGAGGCCGCGAGGCGAGCCACCTCGTCGTCGTTGATGTGGATGGCGTGGGCGAACCACACGTCCTCTCCCACCCATCCGAGGTCCTCCATGAGTTCGACGGGACGCATGCCATGCGTGTCGATGCAGAACTGCTCCTCGTCGAGCGTCTCCGCGACATGGGTGTGGAGGTGGACCCCGTGCTCGCGTGCGAGAGCGGCTGACTCACGCATGATCTCCGGAGTGACCGAGAAGGGCGAGCACGGTGCAACGACGACGCGTGTCATCGAACCGGGACTCGGATCGTGATACGCCTCGATGACCCTCTGCGTGTCGGCGAGGATCGCATCGGCGCCCTCCACGACGGAGTCAGGTGGGAGACCGCCCTTGCTCTCGCCGAGGCTCATGGACCCGCGCGCGGCATGGAATCGGAGGCCGACAGGCGCCGCCCCCTCGATCTGATCATCGAGGCGTGAGCCGTTCGGGAACAGGTACTGATGGTCCGAGGTCGTCGTGCACCCGGACAGGGCGAGCTCGCAGAGTGCAAGCGTTGTCGCGGTCCTCACACCGTCCGGCGTGAGACGCGCCCACACCGGGTACAGCGCTCGGAGCCAATCGAACAAGCCGACGTCCTGGGCACCGGGGTGAGCCCGCGTCAATGTCTGGTAGAAGTGGTGGTGGGTATTGATGAGGCCGGGAAGCACGACCTGACCGCGGAGGTCGACCACCTCATCCGCCCCGTCAGGGAGGTCGGCCGTAGGACCGACCTGCCGGATGAACCCGTCGACGGCGAACAGCCCACCATCGACGACCTCGGTGCCGTCATCGTCCATCGTCGCGAGGACCTGCGCGTGGCGAAGGAGGAGGGAGGCCATCACCCGACAATGTACCATTGGACCGAGGAGGTGAAGGGACCGCCGTGATCACGGAGTACCGCCGACCGTCCACGCTCGACGAGGCCCTGGAGCTCGTCGCACGGCCCGACACCGTGATCGTCGCGGGCGGTACCGTCTCGTCCCTGACACGGGGACGGTCGCCGCTGCTCGCCGTCGATCTCCAGGCCCTTCCCCTGTCAGGCATAGACGTCGCGAAAGGGTTCGTGCGTCTCGGGGCGCTGACGACCCTCTCGGCGGTCGCCGAGGCGGATGCGGTTCCCGACGTGTTGGCTGACCTCGCCCATCGGGAGGTGCCGACGATCCTGGGGAACGCAGCCACGATCGGTGGCACGATCGGTGCGGTCGATCCCGAGAGCCAATTGCTGACCGGACTGCTCGCGTTCGACGCGACGGTCACCGTCGCGCGGGTGGGCCTCGTCGGAGAGTTGTCCGTCGAGCAGATTCTCGATGATCCGGGTCTGGTCGAGGCAGGGATCATCACAGAGGTCATCGTGCCCCTCGGTGGGCGCGCCGCCGCCGAACGGACAGGCCGCACACCGATGGACACGCCGATCGTGCTCGCCGTCGCACACCGCACGATCGACGGGGAGGTGCGGCTCGCCATGGCGGGCGTCGCCGCACATCCCGTGATCGTCGATCGAGAGCGCATCGCCGACCTCGTTCCGCCGGGGGACTTCCGGGGTTCGTCTGCGTATCGATCCCATCTCGCTGCCGTGCTCGGCCGCAGGGCCCTCGATGGCCTCGGAGGCACAGGATGAGCACGACGATCGAACTCACCATCAACGGCGTTCCCCGGCTCCTCGAGTGCGAACCCCACGAGTCGCTCCGGGTCGTCCTGCGTCGAGCAGGCTTCGTGAGCGTCCGGTACGGATCAGACACCGGCGAGACAGGTGCGGCGGGCATCCTCGTTGATGGGCGTTTCGTCTCCGCGGACGTGATGCTCGCGGTCCAGGCACACGGGCGATCCATTGAGACGGTCGAGGGTCTTGCGGGTCCCGGCGAGATGCACCCGATCCAGCAGGCGTTCATCGACACGGGTGCGATGCAGTCCGGGTACTCGGCGCCCGCGATGATCCTCGCCACCAAGGCGCTGCTCCAACGAAACCCGAACCCGAGCGAGACCGAGGTCCGGAACGCCCTCGCAGGAATCCTCGATCGCGAGTCCGGGTATCTCAGGCCCGTCCACGCCGTCCTGCGTGCCGCAGCGACGATGCTCGGTGAGGACCCTGATGACATCTCGATCGCCCACCTCGATGCCCTGCTCGAGGACGACGGCCGTTCGCACCACGACCGGGACGGCCTCTCGGACATCGCGCCCAGGGTCGTGCTCAGCGAGGAGGTCCCTGCCACCAGGGTCGTCGGGCACGCCGAGGCCAAGACGGACGCGATCAAGCTCGTCAAGGGGAACCCGGCGTTCACAGACGACACCGACTTGTCCGGCACCCTCTTCGCCAAGGTGCTGTACAGCCCCCACGCCCATGCACGAATCGTGTCGATCGACGATTCCGCCGCACGTGCCCTGCCGGGCGTGCGCGCGGTGCTGCACCATGGCAATGTCCCGAGGGTCCGGTACGCCTCGGGGGGTCAGAGCTACCCGAACCCTCTCCCCTACGACCAGGTCAGCTTCGACGACAAGGTCAGGTACGTGGGTGATCGAGTCGCTGCCGTAGCTGCGGACTCGGAGGAGATCGCCAGAGCCGCCGTCGACCTGATCGACGTCACCTACGAGGTCCTCCCGGCCGTCTTCGACGAGAACGAGGCGATCCTCGAAGGCGCACCTGTCATCCACGACGAGCCCGGCATGGAAGGGGCGCACGACGCGTCCCGCAACATCGTGCACCGCATCGAGGCCAGGACCGGGGACATCGCCGTCGGGCTCGCCGCTGCGGATCGCGTGTTCGAGCAGACATTCCGGGTCCACCAGGTCCAGCAGACACCCATCGAGCCACACATCGCGATCTCGGAATGGGACAGCGACGAGCGACTCGTCATCACGACGTCGACGCAGGTCCCGTTCCATGTGAGGCGCATGGTCGCGCCGCTGCTCGGCCTCCCGGTGAAACAGATCCGCATCGTCAAGCCGAGGATCGGCGGCGGGTTCGGCGCCAAGCAGGAGATGCTCATCGAGGACATCGTGGGCCATCTCACGATGGCGACCGGTAAGCGGGTCCGACTCGAGCTGACGCGGGAGGAGGAGTTCATGTCCTCACGCACGCGCCATCCCCAGACGATCACGTTCACGACCGGGATCGATGAGGACGGGTTGCTGACCGCCCAACAGATGCGGATCGTCGCGAACACCGGTCCCTACGGGACGCACGGCCTCACCGTCCAGATGGTGACAGGGCTGCGCGGCCTGAGTTCGTACAACGCCCGGGTCAAGGCCTTCGACTGCACGGTCGCCTACACCAACATCCCGGTTCCCGGCGCATACCGCGGATACGGCGCGCCCCAGGCCCTGTTCGCCCTCGAGGCCCACATGGAGGACATCGCCGCCGAAATCGGCATGGACGCCATCGAGTTCCGTCGTCTCAACTGGACGAAGGTGGGGGATCCGATCGACATCGCGCCCCAGCTCGGCGAAGGCGACCTCGAGGCAGGCGTGATGCCGGTCATCACCTCGAGTGGCCTGGAGGAGGCGGTTCTGCAGGGCAAGCGTGCCGTCGGATGGGAGCGACGAGGGGATGAGCGGTGGCGGCAACCACCGGATCGACCACACATCCGGCGCGGTCTCGGGTTCGCGATGGCGATGCACGGCACCGCCATCCCGGGTCTCGACATGGGGGGAGCGAGCCTCAAGATCAACGACGACGGATCGTTCAACCTCCTCGTCGGGGCGACCGACCTCGGGACCGGTTCGGACACCGTGCTGGCCCAGATAGCAGCCGAGGTCGTCGGCGTTGCGACCAACGACATCCTCGTCTACTCGTCCGACACCGACATGACGCCCTTCGACACCGGCGCGTATGCGTCATCGACGACCTACATCTCGGGCACCGCCGTCAAGCGTGCGTCCGAGCAGGTTCGCGCCCAGATCATCGATCGGGCCGCCATGTTGCTGTCGGCGGATCCCGACACGATCGACCTGCACGACGGCGCGGCGTGGACGAGCGACGGCGCAACCGTGACCCTCGCCGAGATCGCGCTGTCGAGCCTGCACCAACGGGATCAGCACCAGATCATGGCGACGGCCTCCTATGTCTCGCCGGAATCGCCACCTCCGTACGCGGCGCAGTTCGCCGAGGTGGAGGTCGACATCGAAACCGGTCAGGTGACGGTCCTCCAACTCGTCATGGCCGTCGACTGCGGTGTCCCGATCAATCCGGTCACCGCTTCGGGACAGGTGGAGGGTGGCATGGTGCAGGCCCTCGGCTACGGCCACTGCGAGGAGATGGCCTACGACGAGGACGGGCGCATGGTCAACGCCGCGTTCGGGCCGTACAAGATCTACCGTGCCGACGAGATGCCGAGGCTCGAGGCGATCCTCGTGCAGACCATGGAGGCGAGCGGGCCGTTCGGGGCGAAGGCGATCGCCGAGATCCCCAAGGACGGCGTCGCCCCGGCGTTGCGGAACGCAATCGCCGACGCCACCGGTGTCCGAATCAATCACATTCCATTCACCCCCGAACGCGTTTGGCGGGCGCTCCAGGCATCGTGACCGCGTTGGGGACCGATCGGATCCTCGCCGAAATCTCCGCCGCGCTCAGCGGCGGCCCACCAGTGGTGCTCGCAACGATCGTGACGACGACGGGATCGGTTCCCCGCCACGCCCGAACGAAGATGGTCGTGCGTGCCGACGGATCGACGATCGGCACGATCGGGGGCGGTGAGGTCGAGGCCACCATCAGATCCGACGCCCTCGCGGCGCTCGAGCGCAACGAATCGGAACTCCGCGACTACACCCTGCACGATCCCGGACTCGGTGACCCGGGCGTGTGCGGTGGCACAATGACCGTCTACCTGGAGCCATACATGACCCCACACACCGTGTTCGTCGTCGGAGCCGGCCACGTCGGGAAGGCCGTCGTGGACCTCGCGCATTGGCTCGGCTACCGCACCGTTCTCGTTGACGAGCGTGAGGACGAAGTCAGCGCCGAAGCCGCGCCGAACGCGGATGTCCGATTCGCCGGATCCGTCCACGATGCCCTCGCCACCCACCCGATCACAGCGGAGACCTCCATCGTCGTCGTGACCAGGAGCCACGAGCTCGACGCCCGGATCGTGCCGCTTCTCGTCGACACACCGGCGAACTACATCGGCGTCATGGGAAGCAGGCGTCGCTGGGCGGCCACCCGCGAGGTCATCGACGAGGTCGGACTCTCCGACGGCGGGTTGGAGCGGATCCGCAATCCCATCGGGATCGACATCGGGGCGGAGACCGTCGAGGAGATCGCCGTGTCGATCATGTCCGAGATCATCGCCTCGAATGCCGGGAAGGATTCGTGACATCCCCGGCGGACCATCTGGTTGTCGTCCGGGGCGGGGGTGACATCGGCTCGGGTGTGATCTGGCGACTGCGGAGGGTCGGCTTCCCTGTCATCGTCCTCGAGCTTGCGAGGCCCCTGACGGTGCGACGCACGGTCGCATTCTCGACAGCGGTTTCGGAAGGCCGCATCATGATCGAGGGCATCGAAGGGAAGCTGGCCGACTCGATCGATGAGGCGCTGGAGACGGCTCGTGGCGGCATCGTGCCCGTGCTCGTCTCGGAGGTCGTTCCCGCGTTCCCGACACCCGTGTCGATCATGATCGATGCGAGGCTCGCCAAGGTTCCCCTCGACACGACGATCGATCAGGCGCCGTTCGTGATCGGGCTCGGTCCCGGCTTCGTTGCCAGCGTCAACTGTCATGCCGTGATCGAGACGATGCGCGGCCACAGGCTCGGAAGGGTCATCTGGGACGGACCCGCAGCGCCGAACTCCGGTATCCCCGGTGAGATCGGTGGGGCTTCGGCAGAACGGGTGGTCAGGGCACCGGTTGACGGGACCCTGACATGGGATGTGTCGTTCGGGGACGTAGTCGAGGTCGGCCAGCAGCTCGGTTCGATCGACGGCACGGCCGTCGTGACGGCGATCGGCGGCATGGTGCGCGGGCTCATCGTCCCGGGACCGGTGACAGCGGGCCTCAAGGTCGGGGACGTCGACCCACGAGTCGACCCCGACGCGATCACCGAGGTCTCGGACAAGGCCATCTCGGTCGGGGGCGGCGCCCTCGAGGCGGTCCTCGTCTGGCTGAACACACACGACCGATGACGGCTCCCCTCCACGAGCGGCTCGGCCTAGGACCGCACGAGCTGGTTGCGTTGGTCGGCGCCGGCGGCAAGTCGACCATCCTCGCCACGCTTGCCGGGGAGCTCTCGGACCTGCGGGTCATCGTCACCACGACGACGAGGATGGCCGAGGATCAGGTCACCCAGCCCACATGCTGGTCCGACGATCCCGACGTCGTCGACGCCGCACTCGTGCCGGGCGCGCCCCTCTTCGTGGCGGGAGGGCGCATTCCCGGAAAGGTCACCGGGCTGTCACCTGCGGCGGTCGACGACCTGTACCACCGGACGCGTGCCGACCACGTCCTCGTCGAGGCGGATGGGGCCAGGAGGATGGCCATCAAGGCTCCCGCCGAACACGAGCCGGTGATCCCGAGCGCCTCCACGACGGTGATCGTCGTCGTCTCGGTCGATGCGATCGGCCATCCGATCACGGAGGTGGCGCACCGTCACACGCTGGTCGCGCAGCTCATCGGAACCCATCCGGACGATCCGCTGACCGTGGACGGTGCGGCAAAGGTGCTTCTTCATCGGGATGGGGGCATGAAGGGCGTACCCGTGGGCGCACGCGTGGTTATGACCGTGACGATGGTGACGCCAGCGACGCTGGACACCGCCGACGCGATGGCGGCGCTCCTCGGATCGGATCCGAGGGTCGAACGCGTCGTCACCATTCCGTGAGGCCGTTCCGATCGGTCAATCCGGGAGGAGTGCGTTGGTGCCGCGCGGCAGGTACCGACCGTGCCCGGGTGCCCCCACGAATGAGCCGTGATCGACGATGACCTCGCCACGAAGCATCACGGTATCGACCCGTCCACCGACCTCGCGACCCTCGAAGACGGAGTAGTCGATGTTCATGTGGTGAGCCTGCGCAGAGAGGGTGTGGGACCCCGCAGGGTCGTAGATGACGACGTCCGCGTCCGATCCGGGTGCGATCGTTCCCTTCCTCGGATACAGGCCTGACAGCTTCGCCGGGATCTCCGAGGTGACCTCGATCCATCGGGTCAGCGACATCCAGCCCTCGACGACTCCCTGATGGACGAGGTCCATCCGATGCTCGACGACACCGAGCCCGTTCGGGATCTTCCGGAAGTCACCGCGGCCCGCCTCCTTCTGTTCCCATGTGAACGGGCAGTGGTCCGTGGCCACGGCGTCCATCCTGCCCGTGGCGATGCCGGCCCACAGGGCACTCTGGTGCCCCTCGGATCGTCGACGAAGCGGTGGAGAGCATACGAACCTCGCGCCTTCGAAGCCCTCAGGGACGTCCTCGAGGGCGAGCCACAGGTACTGGGGGCACGTCTCAGTGAATACGGGCAGTCCGCGATCCCTTGCAGCGACTGCCTCGGCGAACGCGTCCTGCGATGAGATGTGGACGATGACCAGCGGACATCGGGCAATCTCGGCGAGGGCGACAACGCGGTGAGCGGCCTCGGCCTCCATCGAGGCTGGGCGCGTGAGGAGGTGATGGATGGGATCGATCTCACCGCGACCGACGGCCTGGTCCCGGAGGGCATCGATGGCGATCCCGTTCTCGGCGTGCATCATGATCGTGGCGCCCACGTCGGCGGCGGCCTGCATCGCCTCGAGGATCTGGCGGTCATCGGACAGGTTGACACCCGGATACGCGGTGAACAGCTTGAAGGTGGTGACGCCCTCGTGCATCATCTCGGGCAACTCGGCGAGCGTGCCTGCGTGGACATCCGTCACCATCATGTGGAACCCGTAGTCGACGCAGGACTGCCCTTCGGCCCGCTCCTTCCACTCGGCGAGCCCCTGTCGGAGCGTAGAACCACGCGTCTGGCCCGCATAGTCGACGATCGTCGTCGTCCCCCCGATCGCCGCTGCCATCGTCCCTGTCGCGTAGGTGTCCGACGATGTGGTCCCTGACACCGGGAGTTCCATATGCGTGTGCATGTCGACGCCACCGGGTATCACGTACCGTCCGGCGGCATCGATCACGAGGTCGAAGCCGCCACCCGCCGTTCCCTGATCGACGACACCCACGATGTGCTCACCGTCGACGACGACGTCGGCATCAGCCACCATGCCGGCAGTGACGACTGATCCGTTGCTGATCAGTGTGCGCATGCACGTCCTCTGTTCAGGGTCACGCCAGAATCGGAGCGGCGATCCGGGTGCCTCCCTCGGTTGCGACAGGGACCTCCGGCATCGAGCCGTCGAGGCCCCTCCACACCGCGTACATCACGGCCGCGGGTTCGAGTGATGGGGCATCCCCCTCCCCTGCAGATGCTCCCGGGGCTGCCGAGCGGAGCCGCATGGAACCATCGAACGACGCCACGACGGTCGCGGATGCGTACTCGATGGCCCCGTTCACCGACAGCTGATGGGTCTCACCGTCGAATCGTCCGAGCACCGTTGTCACGTCGCCGTCCCGTCGCATCATGAACGCGTTGGTCGTCTGGGCGTCGAACTCGGACCTGTCGAGGTACAACCGCGGCTTGTCCTCGAATGGTTTCCCCGAGGTCGGACAGGCGGTGACACAGTTGCCGCATTCGTTGCAAAAGTCCGTGAGCACTGCGATCTGGTACGGCTGGTCGACACGGAACGCTCGCGCTCCTGTCTCGACCAGCGACCCATCCGACACCGTGAACGTCGGAAGGTCGACTTCGAAGATGTCGGTGGTGTAGGTCATCAGCGCGAGGTTCGGGCACACACCGACACAGAGGCTGCAGATGGTGTCGCAGTCCACGCATCGGCTCGCCTCTGCCCGAGCCTCGTCATCCGTGAAGACGAGGGCTGTCTCGTCGAAGGTGTCACGCAACGTCAGCGGAGTGAACCTCGTCGGCACGCGGTACTCACGACGAGCCCTGCGCATCACGAGCCCTGCGATGTCGTCGACTCGCTGCATCCGCGCCTCGTCGGCCTCCGGAGCGGGTGCGACCGCTGCCAGGATCGCAGCCGCCGCGGCCTTGCCATCCGCGGCGGCCTTGACGATGGACGACGGCCCGTGGGCTGCGACGTCGCCACCTGCGTAGACGCCGGGGATCGATGACTCGAACGTCGAGGGATCCACCGCGATGTACCCCTTTGGCGTCAGGTCGGGCATCGCATCTCCGAAGAAGTCGAGGAGGGAGTGCTGGCTGATCGCGAGGATCAGGGTGTCGAGGGGAATCTCGAACTCCGAGTCGGTCACGTCGTACGGGATCTTCCTTCCGGAGGCGTCGCGGTCCCCCCGATACTCGGTGCGTGTCGCGATGAGGCCGGCGAGTCGTCCGTCCTCGACGTGGAGTGCGGCGGGATTCGCACCCTCGACGATCCTGACGCCCTCCTCGAGGCATCCGTGCACCTCCTCGGGATCTGCCGGCATCTGGTCGATCGTCCGCCGATAGATGATGCTGACTTCCTCCGCTCCGACCCGAAGTGCCGACCGGGCGCAGTCCATGGCTGTGTCCCCCGCACCGACGACGCCGACGCGCGCTCCGATGGGGATCGGATCGTGCTCTCGCACGCTGCGAAGGAATCGGAGGGCATCGAGAACGCCCTCCGCGTCCTCTCCTTCGAAGCCGAGGTACTTCGGGAGTTGCGCACCGACGGCGACGAACACGTGCCCGAAGCCCTCGTTGCGCAGGTCCTCGAGTGAGAAGTCCCTCCCGGCGGTCCGGCTGTACCTGATCTCGACACCGAGTTCGTCGAGGATCGCCATGTCCTTGTCGATCTCGTTCTGGGGCAGCCGATACTCGGGTATGGCTCCACCCACCATCCCGCCCGGATACGGATGGGCCTCGAAGATCGTGACGGCCACGCCTGCGGACGCGACCTCGCGTGCTGCCGAGATACCGGCCGGTCCTGCGCCGATGACGGCGACCGCGGGGCGCGTGACGAGCCGCGGCGCCGGCAGAAGCGGTTCCGTCTCGTGCGACATGATGTAACGCTTGATGTCACGAATCGCGAGGGGCTGGTCGAGGTGCGTGCGGATGCACGTCGTTTCACAGAGGTGATCGCAGACCCGCCCGAGGATCGCTGCAACCGGGTTGTCTGAGCGCGTGATCTTGATCGCATCCTCGATGCGACCCTCGCGCACCGCCCGCATGTAGGCAGGAACGTCCTGGTCCACAGGGCACTCATCGACGCATGGCGCCTCGATGCAATCGAACAGTCCGAGCGAGCGATCCGTCTTGGACCGATGGGTGCGAAACGAATCCTTGCGGTAACGCCAGTCCGCTCTGACCTCGTCGGCATATCCCCTCAGGTTCACCCTGGCGAGGGTTCGCAGGGCAAGAGTTGCGAGGACGTCGGCACCCTCGTCGTCGAATCCGTTGTCGAGCGCCCATCGCCGCACGACGTCGGGCGCCGAGTCGTCGCGCCAGCCGGCAAGGTGCCTGGCAAGGGCGTCAGCCTGCCCATCGGAGAACGTCAGCTCGGTGTCCTCGAGGACTGCCGTCGCCAGCATCTCCGAGAAGGATCCGAAGTGGGGTCCTTGTGCCGCGGTACGACCGACGAAGTCGGCAAGATCCGCGGCCCCCACCTTGTCGAGGTTGAGGTCGAGTTCCTCGATGTACTGGGGCAACCGCAAGTACCCGCCGGTCTTGAGGAGGTCTGAGCACACGGTGATCGTCGCCATCCCGCTGGCGAGCAGGTCCGACACGTTGAACGCATCGGCACCGCCTGCGAACGAGAGCAACATGTCACCTCGGAATTCCTCGGACAGGCGGAGCGCGAGGTTCGTGGTGACGGCGTGCAGTGCACGGCCCGACAGGTACATCATCTCGTCGTCCGGGAACACCGGTCGGTGGTTCTCGACCTCGAGCGTGTTGGAGAGCTTCAGCCCGAACGTGAGGCCCTCATGGCGTGCGATCCTCCTGAGGTTGTTGATCATCGGGACCGCGTCCACCCATTTGAGATCGTGCCCGAAGGCCGAATCCGGGATCACCACGTCCGAGAAGCCGAGCTCGTCGTTGACGATGGTTCGGACACGGTCGGCGCCGAGCAATGTGGGATTGCACTTCACCGACGTGTGGAGGCCGCGCTGTTCGAGGAGATAGGTCGAGATCTGCTCGATCTCGTCCGGCGGACAGCCGTGCATCGTCGAGAGCGTGATCGTGTTCGAGAGCTGCGTCGGGATGTCGATCCCTCGGACCTCGGGGTACCGCTCGGCGACGATGTCGACATACGGCTCGAGGTGGCCAGATGCGTCGTTCATCACGTCGAGGTACCACTGGACGTTCGGCTTGAGGATCCCTTCGAGGTCGTAACCCACGCTCATGTTGAAGATCATCCCCGGTGCCTCGCCGGGGAACCCGAGCCTGCGGTGCAGGGCATGGATGAGGACCCACGCCCGAAGGTACTCGTCGAAGGACTGGTGGATCTTCAGCTCCTGGGACCACTCGACGTTGTATCCCTCGTCCTCGAGGTCGATACACGGCTTGTTGACGTCGAGTTCGTCGAGTGTCTGGACCGTCTTCAGCTCGAGGAATCGAGCGCCGACCAGCCAGGAGACGACGATATTCTGAGCCATCTGCGTGTGCGGGCCTGCGGCCACGCCGAACGGCGTCTCGAGCAGCGTTCCGTAGCTCATGGTCCGGAACCGATCGGTCTCGCTGGGCGTGAAGAACGCGGCGCGGGGGATGCCGAATATCGCGTCCTTCCGCTCGAGCTCGGTGAAGACCCAGTCCGTGAGCTGCTCCATCGTGATCGGCTGGAATCGGTCCGACATCGTGTTCTCCCCGCTACAGCCGTGCATGCAGGCGAGTCGCCTGCTCTTTCGCCTTCGCCCTGATCTCCGCCGCGTCGACCCTGGTCGGTGCGCCGTCGGTGAAGACGACCTCACCGGCAACCCTCACCTCGAGGGGACGGATTCCCGCTGTGAAAGCTATGTGCCACGGGTCCATCGGTTCGTATGACCAGACGACCTCATCGTCGCGAGCCTCGGGGACGAGATCCGATCCGTTCTCGAGCCACGACCACGCGGGGTCGGGCCCAACGGTGACGTCCACCGAGCGCTGCATCACGTACGCGAGGCGAAACTCCTCGATCATGTTCGCGCCGATGCCGTCGGTTCCGAGGGCGACCGGGTTCTCGAATCGTGCGGGGTTTGCATAGCCGACGCCGTTGTTCAGGTTCGACCGGGGATTGTGGAGGATCGTTCCTGCAAGCCCGTGGTCGTCGGACAGGTGGACGCCGTGGCTGAGGAGCCATCGGTCGTTCGTCAGTCCGGCGAGGCGCTCGGGCGCGCCCACATCGCCGGGGCCCTCCGCTACGTGAATGTGGACGCCGACGCCGAACTCCTCCGCAAGTGCGGCGGCGGCCTCGAGTGTGTCATCGGTACAGGTGAATGCCGCATGCACGCCGACGAGGCCGGGTCCGCCTGCTCGGAGGAAGCGACGGTTCTCCTCGAGGCCGCGACGGGCGCCGTCTGATCCGTGACGGTCGGTCACCCCGTACGCGGCCACGACTCGGACACCGACCTCCGCGCATGCGTCCGCGATGACCGAGAGGGACCCCTCGATCGCGTTGGGTGTCTCGTTGTGGTCGATGATCGCGGTCGTGCCCGCTTCGAGCGCCTCGAGCGCTCCCAGCTTGGCGGACCATTCCAGCATCTCGAGGTCGAGCGCCGCATCGAGGCGCCACCACACCTGCTCGAGGATCTCCTGGAAGTTCGTTGCGACCTTCGGCGGTGCCGGCATGCCGCGTGCCAGCTCGGAATACAGGTGGTGGTGTGCGCAGACGAGGCCCGCAGTCACAGCGGTCATCCTGTCACCTGCATCGATCGGTCGGCGGTCTGTGCGATCGCTTCCTCCATCGGGTCCTCCAAGGGCGGTTCCCTCCATAGTACGCCCCGAAGCGGCCGCGATCGGTTTGGATGTCGCACATCTGGTTGAATGGGGGGATGGATCTTGCGTCGTTCGTACGGGGGCTTCCGAAGGCCGAGCTCCACGTCCACATCGAAGGGACCCTCGAACCGGAGATGGTGTTCGAGCTCGCCGCCCGTAACGCCTTAGAGCTCCCGTACTCGTCCGTGGATGACCTGAGGGCCGCATACGAATTCACCGACCTGCAGTCCTTTCTCGACATCTACTACCTCGGTGCCGCTGTCCTGGTCACAGAGGATGACTTTCACGACCTTTTCCTTGCATACCTCGAGCGGGCACACCGCGACGGTGTTCGAAGAGCCGAGATCTTCTTCGATCCCCAGACCCACACCGCGCGCGGCATCGGGTTCCCTGTCTTCATGGCCGGGTTCTCGAGGGCGATCGACGAGGCCCGCGAGCGTTGGGGGATGTCCGTCGGCCTCATCATGTGCTTCCTCCGCCACCTTCCCCAGGACGACGCCATCGCAACCTGGAAGGCATCCGAACCCTTCAGGGATCGACTCCTCGGGGTCGGGCTCGACTCCTCTGAGGTGGGCATCCCGCCCGAGTTGTTCGTCGACGTGTTCCGGTCTGCCCGCGAAGCCGGGCTCCATGCCGTCGCACATGCAGGCGAGGAGGGCCCCCCCGAATACGTGACAGGAGCCCTCGATGCGCTCGGCGCCGAGCGCGTCGACCACGGTGTGCGGTCGGAAGAGGCTCCGGATCTCGTCGCCAGACTGGTCCGCGAGGGCGTGCCGTTGACGATGTGCCCCCTCTCGAACGTAAAGCTTCGTGTCTTCGACCGGATCGAGGATCACAGCCTCAAGCGGCTCCTCGACCTCGGCGTGAGGGTCACGGTCAACTCGGACGATCCCGCGTACTTCGGTGGCTACGTCCTCGACAACTACCTGGCTGTCGCCGAGGGTCTCGGCTTGACGAGGGAGGACCTCGTCCAGCTTGCACGGAACTCCATCGAGGCGTCGTTCCTCCCGGATGCCGAGCGTGACGCGCTCCTCGCCGAGCTGGACGACCGCGTCCTGACCGTCAGCCGAGTCGAGCCGTGACCTGCCGGATGGACACAGCTCAGGGCACGACGATGATCTTCCCGCGGGCGTGGCCTTCTTCGAGATAGCGAATCGCGTCGGGAGCCTCGGCCAGCGGGTAGCTGCGATCGATCACAGGAACGATGGATCCGTCCTCGAGCATCCCTCTGAGGATGAGGAAGTCCTCCTGGGTGTTCTTCGCCATCAGCGCGGACGCCTTCTGGGAACGGCCGATCGAGGAGAGCGCGAGGCCGCCGAGGAACGTGATGGGACCGATCCAGTCCCCCATGTCCGCCTGTCCCACGCCGACGAGGCGGCCGTGAGGCATCAGCACCCGCCGAAGACCACTGACCGAGTGGTTGCCGACAATGTCGATGATCACGTCGTAACGGTCCCCGGCCTTCGTGAAGTCCACCGCGGTGTAGTCGACGACGTGGTCGGCGCCGATGGAGCGGACCATCTCGACGTTTCGCGTACTGCACACGGCGGTGACGTCGGCCCCCATCGCCTTGGCGATCTGGACCGCAACGGTCCCGACGCCTCCGGCTGCGCCGTTGACGAGGACTGTCTGGCCCGCCTTCATCCTTCCGCTGTCGCGGAGGGCCTGGAGCGCAGTGATGCCGCCCATCGGAACGGCGGCTGCCTGCTCGAAGGTGACGTTGGTCGGCTTGTGCACGGCATTGCGCCGAGCAACGGTGACGAACTCAGCCAGCGTGCCACTGCCGGTGCCACCGAAGACCTCGTCCCCGACCTCGAGGTCGGACACTCTGGCGCCGACGGCCGTGACCACGCCTGCATAGTCGGCGCCCGGGATCCGGTTCTTCGGCCGAGTGAACCCGTTCGTCAGGCGCACGAAGTGCGGAATCGCCCGTATCAGGTGCCAGTCGTACGGGTTCACGGATGCAGCGCGGACATTGATCAGGACCTCGTCGGCGCCCGGTGCGGGAATCGGAACGTCACGAAGTTCGAGGACCTCGGGGCCGCCATACCGATGCTGGACGATCGCTCGCATCGTGGACCGATCGCCCGCTGTGCCTGCTCCGAAACGGTCGCTGCTGGGGTTGGTGCCCGCCATGGTGTGAGTCCTCTCGCCCGATGCCGACGCTGTGTCGATTGTTTACAACGTAAGTTGCATGGTCCATCGTATACATACGGTGTAAGTTCGTCAAGTGGGCTCCAGCGGGAACCAGGGCATTCGGTCACGTGCGTGGCGCGTACCGGACGGTCGAGAACGGCCAGCGCTCGGCGATCCATCCCGAAACGTCGCGCCATACGACGACATCCATGTCGGCGCGGCTCTCCCTCACCCACGACCTGACGACGGCGCCCCGGGTGCCCACGCCATCCGGATAGATGTACACGCACCCGATGACCTCGCCAGCATCGAGGACCGAGTACGTGAAGCCCGTGCGCTCGACGAAGTCTCGGGCGTGCTGTTCGAGGTCCGCGAGGTTCGCGGCCAGGCTCATCGGCTCCGGCCAGTCCCGACCTTCGAAACCCGGGGTGGCGCGGATGTGATCAACACACGACATCCACGCCTCGTGGTCCCGCTCGTTGTGTTCAGGGCCGAGCGGCTCGAGACGGTACCCACCGCCCTCGAAGGAGGTCGGCACGGCGAAATCGTTGGGAACGAAGGGCTCGATCACCCTCCAAACCTACCTGCGTTGGCTCACCGGACACCACGACTATCCGGGGACCAGGTCCATACGGAGATACTCGGCGACCCGAAGGAAGTCCGGCGGAGGCTTCACTGCCGACGGCAGGAGCGGCTCGGCAGCCGCCCTGGTGATGACCCTCGGAGACGTGAGCTGATGGACCTCGCCGTGCACCTCGAGGGTGGCGTTCCCCGAGGCGAGGGCGTTCCTGACCCAGTCGCACTTGGGGCCGTAGACGAGGATGAACAGATACCCGCCGTCGATGGGATAAGCATCGATGGGAGTCCGGTACGCACGTCCCGAGGATCTCCCCACATGGTTGAACACGGGCGATGTTCCCCGCTTGAGCGTCATCGGATTGAACACGCGTTTGTTGATCCGTGCGACCCACATCGGCATGGGCATCAGTTCACAAACCCTTCGGATGGGGCACTCCGCCCCGTGAGCCCTCGGTCGACAATGCCCTGCACCATGGTGTACCGCGCCTTTCGTGAACTGGGTATACAGCGTAAGTTTCATGCGGTACGCTATACGTACGGTGTAAGTTTGTCAACCCGCACATACGGCGCACACCTAGAATCCGAAACGAACCCCATGACTGCATCAACCGAGACGACCGAGACACGAACTCCCCTCAGTCGCCGACGCGTGCTCGAAGCTGCGATCGACCTCGCCGACCGTGAGGGCATCGAGGCGCTCACGATGCGCAGGCTCGGTCAGGAGCTCGGCGTCGAGGCGATGTCGCTCTACAACCACGTGGCAAACAAGGAGAACCTGCTCGACGGCGTGGTCGAGACCCTGATCATCGAGATCGAGGGCCGTGTCGGCGACATCGATCCCCCGGCGAACGCCGATGACTGGAAGCGCGCAATGCGCGAGCGGATCTTGATCGCCCGCAGCGTTCTGCTTCGCCATCCATGGGCACCCGGGGTGATCGAGTCCCGGACCGAGATGAATCCGCCGCTCATCGGCTACTTCGACGGGATCCTCGGCGTCTTCGTCGCCGGAGGATTCTCCTTTGACCTCGCGCACCACGCCATGCACGCCCTCGGCAGCCGCGCCCTGGGATTCACGCAGGAACTGTTCGTCCCCGACGACGACGGTGCGAGCGACGAGATGACGACGGAGATGATCATCGAGATGGCATCCGTCTACCCGAACATCGCTGGCATGTTGGGGGTCATCAGCCATGACCCGACCGAGGACTCGCTCGGTTGGTGCGACGACGAGACCGAGTTCACCTTCGGTCTCGACCTCATCCTCGACGGCCTCGACCGCCTCCGAACCTCCGAGTAGGGCGTTCCGGGAGGCGGCTTCAGTCGAGTCCGAAGGTGCCTGCGACGGGGAGCCACGGCGGCTCACCGAAGACGAGGGTGGCGTCTGCGTTGCCCTGGGTGTTCGTGAACCGGAAG
>CAZYGP010000016.1:0-2393 GCA_964647265.1 uncultured Acidimicrobiaceae bacterium
GTGGTCGGAGCAGCGGTACTTATGGTCGTGCTCGTCGCGGTGTCAGCGACCGGATCAAGCGTCGCACCAGCGCATCCCGAGAGTGCCAGGACAAGCACGGGGAGAGCCGATGCGAATCGGGTCATGCGGCTGCGTATGCGGTCCAATCGTTTCTCCCTGTGTGCAGGCCGAGCTTATGGTGTTGATGGGGAGAGATCCTCGAGACCTTGGGCGATCGATGGCAGATTGCGCAGGGACGCTGATCGGGGCATGCTGGGATCATCGGCGGAGGAGAACCGTGAAGTATCGAACTCTGGGCAGGACCGGATTCCGGGTGTCCGAGGTGGGGTTCGGGGCGTGGGCCATCGGGGGCACGTGGGGTGAGGTGACCGAGAGCGATGCGATGGCCTCCCTGGTCGAGGCCGTGGACCGTGGCATCACATTCTTCGACACTGCCGATGTCTACGGTGACGGACGCAGCGAACGGCTCATCGCCCGCCTGCGACGTGAACGGCCAGATGCGGAGATGGTCGTGGCCACCAAAGCCGGCAGACGCCTGTCACCCCATGTCGCTGACGGTTACAACGCACACAACCTCGAGGCATTCATCGACCGCAGCCGTCAGAACCTCGAGATGGACACGCTCGACCTCCTCCAGCTCCACTGCCCACCGACCGAGGCCTACTACCTCCCCGATGTCTTCGACGCAATGGACGACCTCGTCGCAGCCGGCAAGGTTCGGCACTACGGCGTCAGCGTCGAGAAGGTGGAGGAGGCGCTCAAGGCGATCGAGTACCCGAACGTTGCGACCGTTCAGATCATCTTCAACATCCTCAGGCATAGGCCGGCGGGACTCTTCTTCAGAGAGGCGGCGGCCCGAAGCGTCGGAGTCATCGCGCGGGTACCCCTCGCAAGCGGTGTCCTGACCGGGAAGATGTCGGCGGATTCTTCCTTCGCTCAGGACGACCACCGGGCGTTCAATCGCGACGGAGAGGCGTTCGATGTGGGGGAGACCTTCTCGGGTGTCCCGTTCGAGGTGGCCCTCGAAGCGATGGAAGCGCTTCGTCCCCTCGTTCCCGAGGGTGCGACACCGGCCCAGTTCGCCTTGCGCTGGATCCTCGACCACGACGCCGTGTCGTCGGTGATCCCCGGCGGCAAGAACCCTGGCCAGGTCGCAGACAACGCCGCAGCTTCGGCAATGGATCGACTCGACGAGGCGACCATGGACCGGATCGCCGAGATCTACGAGGAGTACGCGGCTCCCCACGTCCACCAGCGCTGGTAGCCATGGACGTTTCACCCGGGCCCCTCCTTGCCGCAGGACGAACCGCCGAGGTGTTCGGATGCGGTGACGACCGCGTCGTGAAGCTGTTCCGTCGCGGATTCGCGACGTCGAGTGTGGAGCTCGAGGCATCCCGCGCCTCTGCAGCGGTTGTCGCCGGGGCGCCGGCGCCCGCAGTGCACGGAGTCGTCACCATCGACGGCCGTCACGGGATAGTCTTCGACCGGATTGATGGTGACTCCCTCCTCGATGAGATCGCCCTCGATCCGATGCGGGTCGGGACCTGGGCACGCCAGTTCGCGGACCTCCACCACAGTGTCCTGTCCACGAAAGCGTCTGGTCTTCCGTCGGCCCTCGAGGTCATGGCGGAACGGATCGAACGGGCCGACATCACCGCCCAGCAACGTGCCACCGCCCTGGGGGTCCTGAAGGCCGCGCCCGGGGGAGATGCCCTCCTCCATGGGGATTTCCGGCCCGGAAACGTCATCCTCGGTTCCGGGGGATCACAGGTGGTCGATTGGGTGAACGCCTGCACGGGGCCACCTTCTGCAGACGTTGCAAGGACGATGTGGCTGATCTCGGCAGGCGCACCCGTAGGGGATGGCGTCAATCGGCGGGTTCTCTCCGCGCTCCAGCGAATGTTCCTGCGCGGCTATCAGAGGAGGATCACGTCGCGCACCCGGATCGATCGAAGAGTCGTCGCTGCGTGGCGTCTCCCGATCGTCGCATCACGGATCGGGGAGGGGTCCGAGGCCGAGGAGGTCACCCTCCGCAACGAGATCGAACGTCTCACGGCCACCTGAACGTCCCCGGGGGCGAACCGCGCAACGGTCGGCCGGAACGGGCTCCCGCGACCCAGTGGAGGTATCCTCGCCGACCTATGGGACATCGTCAGGCCCGCGACACCTCGCTCGCCGTCGTCAAGTCACTGCTCGCATTCGGCGAGGAGCTCGACGCCATCGAGGCGTCTCGGCTCACGACCGTGCTCACCAACAATCCACCTGCGAACGAACTCCTCGTCACGGACGCATGGGGTTTCCTGTGCGGCGTCATCTGTGACTACCAGATGCCTGCCGATCGCGCATGGGCGACCCCGTACAACCTCGCCATGCGACTCGGTGGCTGGAGCGTG
>CAZYGP010000016.1:2493-6345 GCA_964647265.1 uncultured Acidimicrobiaceae bacterium
GGGTCAGGTCGCATCGGGAAGTCGCTCGTCGGTTTCGGTTCGGAGTGCGAAGGCGTCCCTGGTGCTGACCGTTGCACCCACGACCATTCCCGCTGAGAGCAGGACGAGGTTCTTGACGACGAACTCGCCCTCGACCGTGAGGAGGAGTGGGTTACCGTCCTGGAAGGAGATCTCGGGCAGCAGCACGAGGACGAGGAACGTCCCGACCATCTGCGCAGCGAAGAGGGCCAGGACAGCCCGCAGGGCGATCCTGAACAGCAGCCCGACGCCGACGAGGATCTCGAACGCGCCGAGAACAGGCACGACCCAGTCGGGATCGAACCAGTACACGGTGCGCGCGACGAGGTCCGTCACAGGAGTGACGTCGAAGACCTTGAGTGCCCCGAACCAGATGAACACGATGGCGAGCGAGACCCGCAGCGTGGGGATGGACCAACGCCGCAGGAATGTCGAGATCGCGGAGTCGATTCGGTCGATGGTCGTCATGGCTCCTCGACCAGTTTGTGTACCGCATGCACGACAGCGAGCGACCGCGACGCACTGGAAGCCCGGTCGGGATCCAGTGTCGGGGTGGCCGACAAAGACAAACTCATACCTCTGGTACGGAGCGCGAGCGATGCCGGGATGAGATGCGGGGAGTGCGGCACCGTCACGCTATGGACCGGTGTACTGGACCTGGTCCCAGCACACACGGTGGATCTCGCGGTCCTCATCGGTGATGTCGTTCGCGGAGACCAGGATGGGGCGGCCGCCCGCCTTCATCCAGTGTGTGGGTTCGCTGAACGACCCGCCCGACCGTTCGACACACTCGAGGAAGGGTTCCATCAGTGCGTTCCTGATCTCCATGCGGCCGATGGTGCTGGCGATGTTGAGGACCGTGAGGGCGAGAACGCCGAGGAGGAGGGTGGACACCCACCAATAGCGGGTGTCTGTCGGTCGGAGCGTGCGTTGTCGTTCCGTCATGTCGTCCACTCCGGAGGAGGCTACCTGCTGGCAGCGATTGGGGGACGGTTGGTCGGAGCGGCGAGGAGTTCCACGATGACCGGCTCGACGAGCGGGTGGCTCGTCGTCGGCGGCCACCTTCCTAGAGTCCCTGACGGATGGAGGGACGATTGGATTCGAATCCGGTGGTGGAGGCGTTGGGGAGGCCACTGCGCCTCGCGGTGATCGGCGGTGGACCAGGGAGCTTCATCGGTGCCATGCATCGATCGGCGGCGCGCCTCGACGGTCGATACGACCTGGTGGCCGCGGTCCTCTCGTCTGACCCCGATCGTTCGAGATCGGCAGCCATCGACCTCGGCATCCCAGTGGAACGCGCCTACGGCGATGCCATCGAGCTTCTCGACACCGAGGCCGAGCGGTCAGATGGGGTGGACGTGGTTGCGATCATGACCCCGAACGACAGCCACCATCGGTACGTCGTATCCGCTCTGGAACGGGGCTTCGACGTCATCTGCGACAAACCGATGACGAATACCGTCGCCGAGGCGGTGGACGTCGTGCGCACGGTTCACTCGACCGGCCGCGTGTTCTGCCTCACCCACAACTACACCGGGTATCCCCTCGTGCGCCAGGCCAGGGCGATGGTGGAGGATGGAGTCCTCGGGACCATCAGGCTGGTGCAAGTGGAATACGTCCAGGGTGGCAAGGCCCGCGAGGACGATCCGGATCCAACGTCTGGCCTGCCGTGGCGATACGACCCGGTACGCGGCGGACCTTCCCTCGTCATGGGCGACATCGGGACCCACGCACACAATCTTGCACGCTTCATCTCCCGCCTCGAGGTCTCCGAGGTGGCAGCCGAGCTCGGCCATGTTGCGCCGGGTCGACTCGTCCACGACTACGGGGCGGCGATGCTCCGCTTCGACAACGGCGCGAGGGGTTCCATGTGGGTGACACAGGCAGCGGCAGGGGTCGAGAACTGCCTCAGGATCCGCGTCTCGGGAACCGGCGGCACACTGGAGTGGAGCCAGGAACAGCCGACTCGGCTCGTCTTTCGCCCCCTCGACGATCCGGTTCGGTTCTTCACACCCAACGGCCCCGACATCCTCCCGCCGGCACGGCGCGCGTCGCGGATTGTTGCGGGCCATCCTGAGGGTTTCCTCGAAGCCTTTGCCAACGTCTATGCAGATGCCGCTGAGGCGATCGCGTCCCGCCGGGTCGGATCGTCACCCGATCCCCTCTCCCTGTGGTTTCCAAATGAGCTCGACGGTGCCATCGGTGTCCGATTCGTCGAAGCAGCCGTGGCCTCGAGTGAGGCGGATGGCAGATGGATGAGCGCCCTCCTCGACCTCGATGGCGACATGCCTCCCGCCGACTCAACTGGACTGGTCGACCACCGGTAGGCTCGCGTTCATGGACGCCACGACCAGGCTCGCTGCGATGCAGCTCTCGCGTATGCGCGGGATGACCGCGATGTATCACAGGCGGTTCTTCTTCGACATCAACTTCACGACGATTCTCGTCGTGGCACTGGTGGTGATCGGGTGGTGGCAGGTCCCCGAGGCCTTCCTGCTCGTCCCCGTGGTGGCGCTCATCGGTGCGGTCGCCACCGCGTTCGACTCCTCGTACCTCACATTCGCGCGCTGGTACGCGCGGTACCTCGAGCGCTATCTGAACGAACGCCTTGGAGAGCGGATCCACGTCGCGTCAGAACTCGAGGCCACATACCTGTACGAGCTGGGAACCCCGAAGATCGTGACGATCCCGATCACGGGGGAGTTCACCTGGTTCTCGTTCGTCACGATCTTCTACACCCTCATCGGTGCACTGTCCTACGTCTTCGGGTTCATCCTCGGCTGGGACACGCTCATGGACGCCGCGCCCGCTGTCGTCGCCGTCTACCTCGTTGGTGTCATCGGGCTGACGCTCGCCGCACTCGGGTTCGGCGTGTGGTGGTTCGTCGGGGGAGTCGGTGAGCGAAGGCTGGAGCAGGTACTCGAGGAGCGGTTCGGTGTCCCGACGGCATCATCCGGCGAGCGCAAGTGAATCGAACCACGTCGAGCTCCGAGAAGGTGAGGACCACATGATCGGTATCAGGGTCACAACCGTCGCGCTGACCATCGTGATGTTCATCGCGATCGCTGTCTCTGCGGCGACAGGGGACTTCAGCGGCGAGGGATCCCAGCTCCTCGACCTGCCATGGGGCAGGATGTCGCTGATCGACCTCTACGTCGGCGTTGCGCTGATTTGGGGATGGGTCGTTCTCCGTGAGGCGAGAATATGGGTTGCCTTCGCTTGGCTCGCCGTGTTCATCGTCCTCGGTCATGGCGGAACAGCGTTGTACGCCGCGATCGCGAGCTTTCGCACCGACGACGTGCGCACCTTCCTCCTCGGCCACCGCGCCTGACACGGCGCCCGGCTGACGAGTCCTGCCGACGAGAAGCCGGGCTCAGCCGGACTCGCCCGTTGCTGCGAGCCGGTTCAGCTGTGTGGCGATACCAGCCTCGGCGTGGTCGGCGAGCTCCTTGAACTTCGATCCGAGGAAGGGCTCGGCGAGCCGCAGGACGCCCTTGAGTCGGATGTCCGCCGTGTAGGTGACCGCGGTTCCTCCGTCGGAGACCTCTGCGAACTCGAGCGTGTCGACGGCATGGGTCGTGGACCCGTCGCCGACGAGCGTGATCATGTAGTTCGGCTTGTATGCGGTGACCTCGTACACCATGGGGAGTTTGCGGTCACCCCACAGGACCATCACGTCGTAGATCTGGCCGAGGTGGGGCCCGGTGTCGTCCCGTGCCACGGATGACTCCTGGCCGGGATCCCACTCGGGGCCGTTCGAGAAGTCGGCGAGGTAGGCGAACACCTCGTCGATGGGAGCGTCGGTCGTGATTGTGCGAATCAGCTTTGGCATGT
>CAZYGP010000016.1:6355-16881 GCA_964647265.1 uncultured Acidimicrobiaceae bacterium
ATCGTCCCGTTTGGGATGTGCGCGTGTGGATCTCAGGTATGGCGCAGCGTCGCTCGCCATCTTCTCGAGGAAACGCCGTCGCTTGGCCGCGTCTTCCTTCGTCCTCTTCATGCGGTGGGTCGGCCGTTCGGCACGATCGTGCCAGAACGAGCCCGAGGCGTCCTTCGCCTCGTCCGAGGCGACCAGCCACACGATCGTGTCGGCCCCCTGCGCCTCGTCGCGAAGGAATGGTCCCGTGATCTTCCTGAACGTCGGGAGTGAGGTCTGCACACCTGCGGTGTCCACCCATCCGGGGTGCATCGAGTTCACCGTGACGCCTGTCTTGTCGAGTTCGTCTGCCCACTCCTCGGCGAGAACGACCTGTGCGCGCTTGGTGCGGGCGTAGGCATCGGTTCCGTTGTATTCGCCCACGTCCGACTGGAGGTTCTTCACGGTGAGTCCTTGGGAGTACATGCCCCCCGAGGAGACCATGACGATGCGAGCAGGCGCCGACTCGACGATGACCGGCAGCAGGTTGCGAGTGAGGACGTACTGTCCGAGGAGGTTCGTCGCGTAGGTGATCTCCCAGTCCTCCGACGTGACGGTTCGGTCGTGGATCATGATCCCGACATTGTTCACGAGCCCGTGGAGCGGCTGGCCCGAAGCGAGGTAGTCGTCCGCGAGTCGTTCGATGTCAGCCATCAGCGAGAGGTCGGCTTGATGCGCGATGACGGTGCCGGTCGCTGCCGTCGCGAGGGCGTTCAGCTTGTCGACACTCCGGCCGACGGCGTGCACGACAGCGCCGTTGTCCGCGAGGCGCATGGCAGTGGCGCGGCCGATGCCTCCGGTCGCTCCGGTGACCATGACGTGCTTCCCGTCGATCGCTGGGAACCGCTCATCCGTCGAGAGCCCCCGCGCGGAGAAGCCGACCTTGGAGTAGCCGGCGAGTGTCGCGTCGAGTGCTGAATCGAGAAGGCTCATGCCCTGACTCTACGGACTGGGAGCGGTACTCGGATGCCGACGTTTCGAGGAGGCCGTCCGCCCGTTCATCCGCGAGTACGTCCCATGCCGTATGACGAGGTACCCCCTCGTGAAAGGTCCTTGTTCGATGCGGATTGCAGTCGTCGGCTCAGGTATCGCCGGTATCGGCGCCTCGTGGGCGTTGAGCCAGGTACATGACGTCGCCCTCTTCGAGGCCGGCGATCGGGTGGGTGGCCACAGCCGGACACTCGACGTCGACGTCGGCGGGGTGACCTTGCCCGTCGACACCGGTTTCATCGTCTACAACGAGAGGAACTATCCGAACCTCGTCAGGTTCCTCGACACGCTCGGCGTGGAGACCGAGGCGAGCGACATGTCGTTCGCCGTCTCATCAGAGGACGGGACGGTCGAGTACGGCGGAAGGGCCGGGGCGATGATCTCGGGTCCCGGAGGCCTTCTCGACAGGCGCATCTGGGACGTCGTTCGCGGCATCAGCCGGTTCCGATCCGAGGCCGACCGCCTCGACCGCTGCCTGGTCCCCGACGATGTGTCCATCTCCCGGTACCTCGCCGATCGCGGGTACCCCGCCGGATTCGGGACCTACTACCTGATGCCGCTCGCCTCGGCCGTCTGGTCGGGGACGCGCAACAACGCGCAGGACATGCCCGCACGCACGTTCCTCGTATTCCTGAACAACCATGGCCTCATCCGCATCACCGATCGGCCACAGTGGCGGACCGTCACCGGGGGATCCCGTGCGTACGTGGAGCGGGCAATCAAGGAGGTCACATCCGTTCACACGGGCAGGGGCGTGGCCTTGGTGCGGCGCGAACGAACCGGCGTCGATGTCGCGGACGTCCACGGCGTCACGGAGACGTTCGACCACGTCGTGTTCGCAACCCACGCCGATGTCACGCTCGACATCCTCGGGGGAGATGCCTCCGACGACGAACGCCGGATCCTGTCGACGTTCCGGTATGACCGCAACGAGGTCGTTCTCCACACGGATACCTCCGCGATGCCGAGGCGTCGCAGGGTGTGGTCGTCTTGGAACGCTATCGAACGCGTCGACGACGACGGGTCACGACCGGTTTCCGTGAGCTACTGGATGAACCTCCTCCAGAACCTCGACATCGACACCGACGTCATCGTCACGCTCAACCCTGGCGGAAGCGTCGATCCCTCGAAAGTGCTGGACCGGTGGGTGACGATGCATCCCCAGTTCGACGTCGCCACCGATCGTGCCCAGCGGGAGATCCCCTCGATCCAGGGTCGGGACCGGGTCTGGTTCGCCGGCGCCCACCTCGGGTACGGCTTCCACGAGGACGGCCTCCAGTCGGGACTGACGGTGGCTGCTGCCCTCGGCTCACCTGCGCCGTGGCACGACGATGTGGTGCCCGTATCGACGGCCGCCGTCCACGCCGCGCCCGCCAGGCAGTGGGCGCTCGCGTGACCGCCTCTGCCATCTACGAGTCCGTCGTGCGTCACCGGCGGTTCCAGCCGATGGGGCATCAATTGAGTTACGGGGTGTGGTCGTTGCTGGTCGACCTCGACGAGATCGACCACCTCGCCCGAAGGATCCCGGTGCTCTCGCACAACCGTTGGAACCTCGTCTCCTTCCACGACCGCGACCATGGACCGCGTGACGGCTCGGACCTGCGCGCCTGGTTCGAGGGTCACCTCGGGCGGGCGGGCGTCGATCTCGACGGTGGCTCGGTGAGGCTGCTGGTGTTCCCCCGCATCCTCGGATACACCTTCAACCCGATCACGGTCTGGTTCGGCTACGACGAGCGGGACACGCTCCGCGCCGTCCTGTACGAGGTCCATAACACGTTCGGCCAGGCGCACTCGCACCTTGCGGTGCTACCCGAAGGTCTCCAGGGAGCCAAGCTGCCCCGACACGGGTTCGACAAGACGCTGCACGTGTCGCCGTTCTTCGACCAAGTCGGTCGGTACCGGATCTCGCTCACTCCGCCGACGGACGAATACGGGATCGTCATCGAGTACCTGGACGAGGAAGGAGCGAGGCTCCTCACCGCGTCCCAGACGGGTCATCGGACCGAGCTCACCACTCGCAACCTCATCAGGCAGTTCTTCACGAGTCCGCTTCTGACCCTCAAGGTCGTCGGCGGTATCCACTGGGAAGCGATCAAGCTGTGGCGCAAGGGCGCGAAGTATCGCCCCGTTCCCGCACCACCGACCGAAGAGCTCGAGATCACGCACCTCGCCGTTCCTGCGTAACTGGCTGGCAGTTACGCAAGAACGTCGGAATGGCGCTCCTCGGCGGCGGCGGCGATGCGTCTCAACATTCGACCGAATATCGGGCCGTGAAGGGGCAGAAGTGCGTACCAGTAGAGGCGACCGAGCAGGCCCCTTGGACGGAAGAACGCCTCTTGGTGGAGCACCGAACCCGACGGTGTAGGTGCGACGCTCCAAATGAGCCACGCGTCGCCCGGCAGCTTCATCTCGGCTGCGAGCTCGAGTCGGCTTCCCACGGTCACGTCGGCGACGCGCCAGAAGTCGATGGCATCGCCCGGACGTATCTCTGTGGGATGGCGTCGTCCCCGACGCAACCCGATGCCGCCGACCAGCGTGTCGATGAGGCCGCGCAGTGCCCATGCCAGGCCGAACCCGTAGTACCCGACGTCGCCACCGACGCGGCTGAACGCCCAGTACACGTCGTCGGTTCCGGCATGGGTGCGAACCGTCCGGCGGTCCTCGAACAATGTGCCTCCGCTCCATGATGGATCAGCGCCCATCGGCCGTGCGGGGGAGGCCTCGGCGTCGGACCAGCGCGTCGGGGCCTTCAGCCCGTCCGCGATGTCGACAGCGAGCTCGACCGAGGTGCGGAAGTCGATCGGTTCGATGTCGAAGCGATCCTCTGCTGATGTGTCCGACACGACGACCTCGTGCTTGAGCGAGTCGACGAGTGGGCGTGCGACTTTGACCGGGAGGGGTGTGACGAGCCCGATCCATAGGGACGACAGCCCTGGGGAAAGCACGGGGACGGGGATGATCAGCCGCTTCGGGAGACCGGCAACCGATGCATAGGTCTGCATCATCTCCTCGTAGGTGAGCACGTCCGGCCCGCCGATCTCGTAGACGGTGTGGCCGGGGGGATCATCCTCGATGCCGGCAACGAGGTAGGACAGCACGTCGCGGATGGCGATCGGCTGGCAACGGGTGCGAACCCACTTCGGGGTGGTCATCGCAGGTAGGACCTGCGTGAGGTGCCTGAGCATCTCGAACGACATCGAGCCCGATCCGATGATCACGGCGGCGCGGAACTCGGTGACAGGAACACCGCCAGATGCCAGTGCCTCTCCCACATCGTGGCGGCTCGCGAGATGCCGTGACAGGGATCCGTCGTTGATCCCAAGGCCGCCGAGGTAGATGATCCGCTTGACCCCCGCTGTGTCCGCCGCCTCGGCGAAACGCACGGCGGCGATGTGATCCGCTTCCTCGAATCCTGCGCCACCTCCCATCGAGTGGACGAGGTAGTACGCCACATCACACCCTGCGAGCGACACGTGGAGGTCCTCGCTCCGCACGATGTCGGCGGCTACCACCTCGACTCTGTCCGCCCATGGGCGGTCGGTGAGTTTGGCGGGGGTGCGCGCAAGGCAGACCACGTCGTGTCCAGCCGCGAGGAGCTGGGGCACGAGGCGACCGCCGATGTATCCGGTGGCCCCCGTGACGGCGATGCGCATGGATGCCCCTTTCGTGAAGCCTCAGTGTTCGGCACGCGGTCGCTCGTGGGATGACGAGATCGCTGTGCCGGAAGGTCTCACCGCGCTGCGGTCGGTTTCAGCCGATACAGTCGGCGACCCTGTTGTAGAAGGCGAGGAACGGCTCGTACACGCGACCGGTCGTGACGACGGTTCCGATACCGGGGATGTAGGGAAGGTGACCCTTGGGGGCGTCGAGGGAGTAGGTGACGTCGTCTGCTTCGATCCACTCCCTGCCACGTACCCAGCCGACCTCTCGGCCGAAGGAGCGCCAGGACTCGTTCGTGGCAAAGTCGTCCTTGAGCTCCGCTGCGAGGATTCGCTGCTGCGCGCTGAGTCCGAAGTGCCCGTCGCTCGCATTGGTCCACGCGCCGTCGATCGCCACGAGGAGATCACAATGCAGGAGGGATGCCTCCCCTGCATCAACGCCGACGAAACCGCCGAGGTCGGCATCGTTGACGATGAGCTTCCGGGTCTCGTCGTCGGCGGCTTGCCACTCGTGTGCCCTCAGCAGTGCTCGCAAAGCGGCTGTCCTGTCATCCATGGTCAGCGCAGACTACAGGTGCCCCAACCCCGGGTGGTCACCGGGCGTCCTCGGTCACCGGCTCGGCGGGCCATGTTCTCGACCAAGCCTCGATACGCTCGACCTCGTTGAACCCGAGGTTCCCGTACACGAGGTTCGACGGGTTGTCCGAGCCGGTGCTCACGGTTGCCCTCGTCGCGCCGAGCGCAGCCGCTCGCCGAAGCCCCTCCGCCATGCACGCCGAGGCGAGGCCGCGTCGCCGGTGGTCCGGGTGGGTGCACACCGGCTCGACGATCGCCAGGTCGTTCCGTCGGTCGATGACGATCCCCACGTGCGCTGCGAAGGTCCCGTCCGGCGCCTCCGCGATCATGACGAGGTCCGCAACGAACGAAGGGGAGCGCTCGAAGTGCAACAGGACCTCGGCGTCGAAGGAGTGGCCGAAGGCGGTGTTGATGAGGTCGGCGAGCCTCTGCGCCTCACCTGCGTCACCCGCTCGGGCGGAGCGGATCAGATAGCCGTCGACCCATGGCAGATCAGGTGGAGGCGTGGTGAGGGAACGCCAACGCTGTACCAACTCCCACGGCTGCCTGGTGTACCCCCTGGCTTCGAGCAGCCGGATTCGCGCACCGTCGCCTGCCAGGACGAACGTCGTGAGCCTGGTCGCACCGCCACCGATCGACATCCGGAGGTTGGACTCCGCCCACTCGAGCATCTCGGATTCGATGTCGGCATGGTCAGGGTCGACCTGCAGGTGGACGTCACCACCATCCTCGGGGTGGGCGACGCCGATGATCCGACCGTCGGTGGTCTCCCAGATCCGAACGTCCTTCATCGGCTCAGCGAGCTTCGCCTCGAGTGTCGCAGGGTCGTCGTGCCAGAACTGGCCCTCCCAACGCCGAACCTCCCAGGTGCGGCTCGTACCCGTGCGGGCGTAGGTGTCAGCGAGGAACCGCTGCACGGCCATCACGTCACCGAGACCGTGTAACGGTCGGCTCTCGACGGTCGATCGTGTCGCCACCGTGTGTTCCGTCATCGGCGATTCGAATTCTACTCCGCCGACGACTCCGTGGACAGGCGCCACATCGCGAGGTTGCCACCTGCGACGAGCCGGATCTCGTCCACGGACATGGGTCGAGTCACCGCCTCGTCGAGACCACCCTCTGCGAGGTAGTGACGCCAGTTCGAGTAGTGCCTTTGTCCTGCGAGTCTCTCGATGACCACGGAGAACGCCCGCCACGCGTGGCCGCCCATGCGCCGGGGACCTGCTCGGTAGTCGATGACCAACATTGCGCCATCGCGTGCCGTGACACGAGCCATCTCGTCGAGGACGCGCGACCGCATGGACGGCGTGAGTTCGTGCAGGATGAGGGATGCGATCACGAGATCGAACGAGTCATCCGCCAGCGAGAGGCTCGATGCGTCCTCGCAGAGGAGGGTGGCACCACCGCCGAGCCGATCGGCGGCCACGGCGAGCATCGCAGGGGAGAGGTCGACGCCGGTCACGATCGCCCCGGCGTCCGCGTACCGCGCGAGCTGGGTCCCCGTGCCGCACCCGACGTCGAGCACTCTCATTCCTCGTCCGGGCGGAGCAATGTCGAGCGCCCGGGACCGCAGTGGCGAGGTCATGGGTTCGAGGATGCGGTCGTACACCCGTGCGATCGTCCCGTAGGCATCGTCGTCGACGCTCATCCCAACACGTTACGAGCCACGCGCGCGTTGGCGGCGGCCTCCTTTGCCCACCCGAGTAGGGTGCACACTTCGAAGGGATCGATCCTCGGAACGGGAGGCAGCCGATGGAACGCACCGACCGGAGCGTCGACGACTTCGTCGCATCACTCCCGGAGGCGGTTCGAACGGACATCGCTGCGCTGGACGAGATGATCGCCGATGTGATGGCCGGTCACGCCAGGGAGCTGTACGAGGGCAAGTTCTGGGGAGGGTCGCATCAGGAGATCATCGGATACGGCCGTATGCGGTCCCAGCGGGCCGGTAGGTCGGACGTCGAGTGGTTCGTCGTCGGGCTTGCGCTCCAGAAGAACTACTTCAGCGTGTACGTCTCTGCTGTCGAGGGCGGCAGGTACATTGCCGAGACGTACGGTCCTGATCTCGGAAAGGTGAAGGTCGGCAAGTCAGTCATCAGTTTCTCATCGCTCGATGATGTCGACACCACGAGATTCCGTACCTTGTTGGAGCGAGCCCGCGACGTATCGACGGAGGCATAGGGTGGCGGCACAGGATCTCCAGATCTACATCGCAGGTGAGTGGACCGAGGGGACCGGTGACTCGCATCACGAGCTCATGTCTCCCGTGACAGGCGATCACATCGCCAATGTCCCGATCGCGTCTGCGTCCGACATCGAGCGTGCACTACTCGCCGCGAGGGAGGCCCAGGCCGACTACCGCCATTGGAGCGCCATCGAACGAGCCAATCTGATGCACCGTATCGCAACAGCGGTGTCCGAGAACATCGAGGAGGTCGCCCGCATCCAGACCCTCGAGCAGGGCAAGCCGTACCACGCCGAGTCGCTCGAGGACATCACCGAGGCGAATCAGTACTTTCTCAACGCCGCCGAGGATGTCAAGCGGCTCAACGGCTCCGTCCTGCCGACTTCGGATCGCAACAAGCGAATGTTCACCTTCCCCCGTCCTGTTGGCGTCTGGGCGGCCATCACCCCGTGGAACTTCCCTGTCACGATCCCGCTCGAGTACATCGGTCCGGGCCTCGCCACAGGAAACGCCGTCGTGGCGAAGCCTCCCGAGTTCACGTCGTGGGCCCTGCTGGAACTGGCGAAGGCGTTCGACGTCGCGGGTGTCCCCAAAGGCCTCGTGTCAATCATCCCCGGCGGGGCATCGATCGGTGAGCAGCTCGTCACGTCCCGCCACGTCGATGGCGTGGGATTCACAGGATCGTCCGAGACCGGGAAGCGGATCCTGGCGATCATGGGCATCAAACGCTCGATCATGGAGATGTCCGGGAACGGTCCGACGATCGTCACCGCCGACGCCGACGTCGCGGCAGCAGCAGAGCTCGCTGTCTATGGCGCGTATTACAACGCAGGGCAGGTGTGTTGTGCGACCGAGAAGCTCATCGTGGTCGAGGACGTGCACGACGAGTTCGTCGAGCTTGCTCGGACCGCTGCCGGGGCCGTCAGACTCGGCGACCCCTTCGACGAGTCCACCACGATGGGGCCGCTCAACAATGAAGCGACGGCGGCCAAGATGGACAGACATGTGGCGGATGCGCTCGAGCGTGGGGCCGACCTCGTGGCCGGTGGCCGTCGGGCACCCGGACACCCGACCGACCTCTACTACGAGTTCACGATCCTCGACGGTGTCCCCGAGGATGCCCTCGTGGCGACCGAGGAGTCCTTCGGTCCCGTGCTCCCGGTGCTCACTGCGCGCGATGACGACCACGCGGTTTCGATCGCGGCGTCATCGCGCCTCGGCCTCCAGGCCGCCGTCTTCACGAAGTCGCTCGGCAAGGCGTTCTGGTACACGGACCGGATCAAGGCCGGAACGGTGATCGTCAACGACTCCACGGACTTCTGGGAGACCTTCCAGCCGTTCGGGGGGGCCGCGGGCACTGACTCGGGTTGGGGACGCGGGACCATCGGCGACTTCACCGACCTCCAGACGATGATCGTCGATGTCTCGGACACGACCTGATCGATTCGTCGGCTCGACCCGCTGGTAGCGTGGATTGGCAACGAGATCGAGGTGGCGGACGTGTCCGTGCGACGTGTGGCGGTGACGGGGGGAAGCGGCAAAGCGGGTGTCGCAGTGGTGGACGACCTGCGTGCCAGCGGTTTCGAGGTGCGGTCGATCGACATCGCCGAGTCACGGGATCCCGACCTGCCGACACTCGTCGCGGATCTCACCGATCTCGGCCAGACGATCGAGGCCTTCGCGGGGTGTGACGCGGTCGTCCATCTCGCGGCGGTCCCTGCGCCAAACATCGTCCCCAACGGCGAGACCTTCCGGAACAACATGATGTCGACGTACAACGTCTTCACGGCCGCCATGAAGCTCGGCATGGTTCGTGTCGTGTGGGCCTCGTCCGAGACGCTGATCGGGCTCCCCTTCGAGCGTGAGCAACCCAGGTACGCGCCGATCGACGAGGACCACCCGCTTCTCCCGGAGTCCCATTACGCCCTGTCGAAGCTGGCCGGAGAGGCGATCGCAGAGCAGTTCGCACGCTGGAGCGGCACGGCCCACGTGTCCCTCCGGATCTCCAACATCATGGTCCCCCTCGACTACACCGAGCGTTTCCCCGGCTTCTGGGACGACCCACACCCGCGAGCGTGGAACCTCTGGGGATACGTCGATGCGAGAGACGTCGCGCAAGCGGCACGCCTCGCACTCATCGGGGACCGTGCAGGACACGAGGCCTTCCTCGTGGCCGCAGCCGACACGTGCATGACCACACCGAGCGCGTCGCTGCTAGAGGCCGTGTATCCGAACGTTGCGCTGAGACGACCCATCTCGGGTCACGAAACGCTCCTGGCAATAGACAAGGCGAGGGCCGTGCTCGGCTACGAACCGAGCCACTCCTGGCGGGATCACGTCGAGGGTCCATGACCGGGGACCGACGCCTTCGGGCCGTCGTGCTCGGCGGTGTGGCGTGGAATACGATGATCTACCTCGATCGGTTCCCCGCGGCCTCTCCTCACACCGTCTTCCCGATCCGCTCACATCAGACCGTGGGCTCGTCCGGAGCCGGCAAGGCGCTGAACCTCGCAGGGCTCGGCGTCGACGTCACGCTGTGGGCGCTCATGGGCGACGACGAAGACGGCAAACGGATCCGGCACGTCATGGAGGAAGCGGGCATCACCCTCATCACCGAACTCGACCCGGCCGGAACGGCACGTCACGTCAACCTGATGGACCGATCCGGCGAGCGCATCTCGATCTCTTCGAGAACCCGGGATCCCTGAGCCGGGACGTCGACCCGACACCCGTGGATGTGATCCTCGAAGGTGCAGACCTCGTGTCGGTGACGATCCACGATCACTGTCGGGCCTTCCTCCCGAGAATCGACCGAGTGGGGTCCGACACCTGGGTCGACATCCACGATTACGACGGTGTGGCCGACTATCACAGCGAGTTCATCGATGCAGCCGACTACCTGTTCGTGAGCTCCGTCCGTTTGGAGAACTGGAGGTCGTTCGCCGAACGCCGCATCGAGGCGGGTTCTCGTGTCGTCGTCGTCACCCATGGCGCAGGCGGATCCTCCGGTATCACCGCTGATCAAGGCTGGTGTGACGTCCCCGCCTCCCCTGTCGACCACTTCGTCGACACGAATGGGGCGGGTGATG
>CAZYGP010000017.1:0-16852 GCA_964647265.1 uncultured Acidimicrobiaceae bacterium
CCGAGACGCGACCCGTCCGGACGAGCTCGTTGAAGGCGAGTCCGGCACGATGCCGCTCGCCGTAGCCGAGCCAGCAGATCCGCGAAGGGAGCCCCTGGAACTCGACCCTCTCCTCCGCCATGTCGAGCCACCGCATGAGTGGCTCGTTGTCGGGGAAGAGGCCCCGGAGAGTGTCGTCCGTCGCCGCGATGTCGGCAGGGTCACCCGACAGTGCGATCCATCGGAAGGGACCCATTCCTTCGCAGAAGAGGTCCCTGATGTACGCGGGAACGAACCCCGGGTACGAGAACGCTCCCGAAAAGCCGCCTTCGAGCGCCTCGCCGCGCAGGTTGTTCCCGTAGTCGAACACCTCGGCTCCGGCTTCCTGCCACCGGACCATCGATTCACAATGAACGGCCATCGAGGCGCGCGCCCTGCGAACGTACTCGTCCGGATCCTCGACCCTGAGCCCCGCCGCCTCGACGAGTGTCATGCCGCGTGGCACGTATCCGTTCAAGGGGTCGTGGGCCGACGTCTGGTCCGTGACGATGTCGACGGCGACCCCGCCGGCGAGCAGCGCAGGGAAGACATCCGCTGCGTTCCCGACGACACCGATGGAGACGGCCTCACCCGCCTCCTTGGCCGCGATCGCACGCTCGACGGCGGCATCGAGGTCAGGCGCCAACTCGTCGAGGTACCTCGTATCGAGTCGTTTCCGTATCCGCTCGGGATCGACGTCGCACGCGAGGCACACGCCGCCGTTCATCGTGACGGCGAGCGGCTGTGCACCCCCCATTCCCCCGAGACCCGCGGTGAGGGTCAGCGTCCCTGCGAGCGTCCCGCCGAATCGCTTGTCGGCGATCGCAACGAACGTCTGGTAGGTGCCCTGGAGGATGCCCTGGGTGCCGATGTAGATCCACGACCCGGCCGTCATCTGGCCGTACATCATCAGGCCCGCGTCCTCGAGCTCCCAGAAGTGCTTCCACGTCGCCCACTCCGGCACCAGGTTCGAGTTCGCGATCAGGACACGCGGTGCGCCGGGATGGGTCCGGAACCGGCCGACCGGCTTGCCGGATTGCACGAGCAGCGTCTCGTCGTCCTCGAGATCCGTCAGGGACGCGACGATCGCATCGAACGCCTCCCAGTCGCGAGCGGCCTTGCCCCTCCCCCCGTATACGACGAGTTCGAGCGGGTTCTCGGCCACGTCAGGGTCGAGGTTGTTGAGCAGGCACCGCAGGACAGCCTCCTGGAGCCATCCTTTGGTGTTGAGTCCCGAGCCTCGGGGCGCCCACACGGCTCGCGGACCGGAACCGTATGCGAAGGCGGGGTTCGTCGGGTCGCCCGGCTCGACGACCTGATGCGCCCCGTCGATCCCGGGCGCTGTCTCGATTGGGGCTCCTGGGTCCTCAGCCATGGTTCCTCCCATCATCGATCCGCGAAGGCATCCCGGTCGATCAGCGCCGCGATGCCCTCGATGTCAGGACCCGGTGGTCGATCCTCGGTGAGCGGCGCGCACACGGAACGAACCGCTCGTAGCACACCAGCGGTTCCGGGTGCGGGCGAGGGTTCGCGCTGCTCGACTCCCTGGGCAGCGCACATCAACTCGACCGCAAGGACGCGGGAAGTGTTCGTCAGCACGGTGTCGAGCTTGCGGGCTGCGCCCCAACCCATCGACACGTGATCCTCCTGGGCCCCCGACGTCGGGATCGACTCCACGCTCGCCGGATGCGACAGGACCCTGTTCTCGGCAACGATGGCGGCAGCCGTGTACTGGGTGAGCATGTAGCCGCTCGAAACCCCTGGTTCGCTCGCCAGGAAGGCGGTCAGTCCGCCCGAACGGACGGGATCGAGGAGCCGGTCCGTACGTCGCTCCGAGATCGAGCCGAGTTCCGTGACCGCAATGGCGAGGTAATCCAGGACGAAAGCAAGGGGCTGCCCGTGGAAGTTGCCTCCTGAAACGACATCGCCGTCGTCGGGGAAGACAATCGGGTTGTCGACCACCGAGCCGAGTTCGATGCTGAACACGCCGCGGGCGAAGGCGATCGTGTCGCGAACGGCGCCGTGCACCTGTGGCGCGCACCGGAGGCTGTAGGCGTCCTGGACCTTGTGGGTGAAGTCCTCGTGGTGGGACGCATCGATCTCAGAACCTTCGAGGAGGGCTGCGATCCTCGCAGCCGACACGCGCTGCCCCGGGTGTGGCCGCAGGTCGTGGATGCGGGATTCGAACGGCCGTGAGGAACCCATGAGCGCCTCGACCGAGAGGGCGCACGCCGCATCCGCAGTGTCCGCGAGGGTTTCCGCTCGATGGACGGCGAGGCATCCGTGGGCGAGCATGCCCTCCGTCCCGTTGAGGAGGCTCAGGCCTTCCTTCGGCTCGAGCACCATCGGTTCCAGGCCGGCCGCCGCGAGCGCATCCACCGCAGGTACCGGGTCGCCCGGCGACAGGACGAAGCCCTCCCCGATCAAGGGGAGCGCGAGGTGGGCGAATGGGGCGAGGTCCCCCGAGGCTCCCACCGAGCCTTGTGCAGGAACGGCGGGAAGCACGTCGTGCTCGATCATCGCAACGAGGAACCGAACGATGTCGGGACGAACACCGGAATGGCCCTGTGCGAGCGTCCGAGCGCGACACAACAGCATCGCCCTCACGAGCTCCGGCTCGAGGAGTGCTCCAACCCCTGCCGCGTGTGATCGAAGCAGGTCGTACTGGAGGTCAGCGGTGCGGGCCGCCGGTATGCGGGTGTTCGCGAGTGCGCCGAAACCGGTCGTGATCCCGTACACGGTCTCGTCGCCGGCGATGACCCTCTCGACGAGTGCCCTGGCGGGCTGCATCCGTTCCTCGAGCCCCTCACCAACCGTCACGCCGGCGCGGCCCCTGGCCACCGCGACCACATCCTCGATCGTGAGTGGGGAGCCGTCCACGACCACCGTACCCGAGCCACCCTTCCCGATACCCGTCATGGCCGATCCTCCATGGGCTCAGGCTAGGGAAGGCGGTCGCGTCATGCAGGGCGGAGGGCGCCGCCGAGGCGTACGGCTTCGCGCTCGCGCAGGGCGACTCTCACCGCGATCATCTCGAGGCGCTGGGCGATCGCCTTGTCGGCACCGGGGATGCCGTGGTCCGTGAACCAATCCGTGATGGACGCTGCGAGCTCGGGCTCTGATCGATACTTGATGTGATCGAGGATCCGGTGTCGATGGTTCGGCGCGAGGACCGCCATCAGCTCGTCCCAACGTTCCGTGAGGAGCCTCCACGCCCTCGGGCCGTTCTCCCGGTGCCCAAGCAGCAGCGCGATGACCCAGAACGAGTCCTGGGAGCGGATCGAGCCGTCGAGGATCATGTCGAACAGCCGCGGAGGCACATCGGGGTGGGGCACCACGGCGGCGGCGCGCAGGTACTTGACAAGGACCTGCGGGGACTCGGCCGTATCGGACAGGTGGACGAATCGATCGAAGTCGCCGAGATCGCCATGGGCCGCGGTGATCGCGAGCGCAGCGTCCGCGACCTCGGCATCGATTGCGTCGTCCGACTCCTCGATCTGCCTCGCCATCGACACCGTCTCCGCGTCGTCGCCGAGGTTCCCGAGTGTCTTGAGGATCAACCCGCGCAGGGCCCTCGTCCGATCCGATTCGCCGTGTTCGGGAATCCAGCCGAGCTCTTCGGCCTTTCGAGCGGCGAGGTCGCGCACCCATGATCGCAGAGCGTCACGGTCGTCCGACGAGATGACCCTGTCGAGTTCGTCAATGCCGGCGATCGCTGCCATCCACACATCGATCTCGGGCTCAGCCTCGAGCCGGCCGACGAGATCGAGGTAGTCGGACGCCGGAATCCCGCCTGCGAGCATTTCTGCGGAAGCGTCGGACACGACGGAGAAGCGCTCGATCGGGTCGAGTTCCGGCAGGCGGGACACGACCGATCGGAGTAGGTCCTCGTCATAGGCCACTCGGTAGAAGCCTTCCCCGCCTGCATTGACGATGACTGAGTCGTCGACATCGATCGTGACGGGGTCACGTCCGAGCACGATCCGGCCATCCCCTGAGTTCGACCGGTACAACACGGGGATCCTCCACTCGCCCTCACCGTCTCCGATGAACCGGAAGGGGCGTTGGGAGACCGTCACGCCATCGTCAGATGGAGTCACATCGACCGCTGGATAGCCGCCTTGGAGGATCCATGTGTCCATGATCTCGCCGACCGGCTCCCCGGTCACCTCCTCGAGTGCCGCCCACAGGTCCGCCGTCTCGGTGTTCGAGAAGGCATGCCGTTGGAGGTAGAGCGAGATGCCCTCTCGAAAACGCTCCTCGGTGAGGTACAGCTCGAGCATCCGCAGCACGGAGGAGCCCTTCTCGTACGTCAGCACGTCGAACATCGCGTCTGCCTCCTCGGGCGACGCGACGGGGAACTCGATGGGGCGCGTCGCTGCGAGGGCGTCCGTCTCCTGGCTCCTGGCACGGTCGGACGCGAACACGAGCCAGAAGTCCCACTCAGGCCGGAACGCCGCCGTGCACTTCGTCTCGGCGAACGTCGCGAAAGCCTCGTTGAGCCATATGCCGTTCCACCACTTCATCGTGACGAGGTCGCCGAACCACATGTGGGCGATCTCGTGGGCGATGACGGACGCCACCCGGGCGAGCTCGACCTGGGTCGCGATCGTCGTGTCCACGAGCAGAGCGGTCTCGCGATACGTGATGCACCCGAGGTTCTCCATGGCCCCGAAGCCGAAATCGGGGATCGCGACCATGTCGAGCTTGTCCCCCGGGTACGGCACGTCGTAATAGGTGGCGAAGTAGTCGAGCGCGAACGCGCCTGCCTCGAGGGCGAACCCTGTGAGGTGGAGCTTGCCGGGTGGTGTGATGATGCGAAGCGGGATGCCGTTGACATCGACAGGCTCCGTCACTTCGAGGTTTCCGACGACGAATGCGACGAGGTAGGTGGACATCACGATCGTCTCGGCGAACCCGATGCGAACACTGCCGTCCTCGAGCGCCTCCCTCCTGATCTCGCCGGTGTTCGATACGGCGGTCATGTCGCCCGGTATGACGAGGGACAAGGAGAACGTCGCCTTGAGGTCGGGCTCGTCCCAGCAGGGAAAGGCACGGCGCGCATCGGTCGCTTCGAACTGGGTGGTGGCGAGAACCTGCTCGTTGCCATCGACGTCCGTGAAGGTCGATCGATAGAAGCCGCGGAGCTGGTCGTTGAGGATGCCGGTGAACCTGATCCGCACGGTCGCCTCACCGGGATCGAGGGTGTGGCCTGTCGTGAGCGTCAGCCGTTCGCTCTCCTCATCGAGCATGTGGGACGCGCGCATCGTGTCCGAGCCCCGGAGGATCTCCGCACCCTCGATCCCGAGCTCGATCGAATTGAGGACGATCTCGGTCGTCGGAACCGTGACGTCGACGTCGATCTCAACCACGCCGCTGAACGTCGCCGCGTCCAGGTTCGGGACCATCTCGATGCGATATCGGTGCGGTACGACTGTCCGTGGCAGGCGGTAATCGGCTTCCTTGGCCATGCGACTCCTCAGGCTGGCGGCGGGACCGCATGATATGCGGACTCCCAACCGTGACACCGATCAGCTACCGTGATGCGATGTGCAGATCGATTCACCGTCTTCGGGACGGCACGGAGATCGACGAACCATCGGCGATGGAGGAGGCTGCCCGCCAGTACGTGCGGAAGGTCTCAGGATTCTCGAAGCCCGCCACCCACAACCAGGCGGCCTTCGATCAGGCCGTCGCCGAGATCGCGGACGCAACGGAGCGACTCATGACATCCCTCGTGATCGGCGCCCGCTCGGGATCGTGAACCGAAAGGGGTACCGGACCCGAGGTGCGGGCCCACGATCATCGGTCTCGAGGTCATCGGTTCTCGACGTCACCGGTTGTGATGTCCCCGACCGCCTCACCGAGGATGATCTGGTCGATGGTGCGGGACACGAGCTCGTAGGACACCGGCCCAGAGACCTTTGCTACGACGATGCCATCCCGATCGACGAAGAAGGTCTCGGGAAGGCCGAGGACGCCCCACTCGAACGCAGTCGCAGACGAGTCGTCGACCGTGTAGACGGTCGCATCGCTGCGCCCGAGCTCGTCGAGGAAGGCGTCTGCGCGTTCAGGTGAGTCCTGATAGTTGACGGCGACGAAGGTCGTCCCGAAATCCTGGTATGCGTCGGCCGCAGCCGTGAGCGCTGCATGCTCGTTGCGGCATGGGATGCACCACGATGCCCAGAAGTTCACGACCACGATGTCCCCGGCGAAGTCACCGACCGAGGCCGTTCCCGATCCGTCCTGGAGGGCGATGGGTGACACGGGTGCGGCCGTCCCGATCAGGGGGGATGAGGTGAGGGACGGATCGGATCCGAACCGGCTCGCAAACACGACAGCGAGGACCAGGAAGGCCACCGATGCGAACACGACCGCCCACACCGCACGGCTGCCACCGGATCCCCGTTCGTCGGGTGTCACGATCCGGCCGTGACCTGGTCGAGGAGGATCGTCGCGTTGTCCTTGATCTCGGGAGGGACGTCATCGCTCCCAAGGATGTTGACGAGGTGGACGACGGCCTCATCGATGCGACCGAGCGTTGCGTAGACGTTCGCGATGAACCACTGGGCAGGCAGATAGTCGGGATCGCGTTCAAGCGCCGCCTCCAGATAGCCAACAGCGACATCCGGGCGGTTCGAGAGATAGGTCATCCAACCGATGTTCGCGAGCGCTTCAGGATGTGACTCGCGGTCGAGCACCTCGAAGTAGTGGTCGAGGGCCTTGTCGAACGTACCTGCCTCGAAATACCTCCGTGCGAGCGCAAGGCGCATGCCGACGACGTCGGGATTCGACGCGACAACCTGCTCCATCTGTTCATCGGTGATCGTTGCGAGGTCGATTGGCGCTCCTCCGGAGAGCACGTCACCGGCGAGACCCTCGGCACCGGCGGTCTCGCGCGCATCGAGGGAGATCACGGCGAACACTGCGATCGCAACGATGGCGACGCCCACGATCGCCGCACCGGCAAGCGCACGACCCGACAGACGCCTCCGGCCAGGGACATCGCTGTCGCCACCGGTGCCGGCGTCGCGGGCCACTGGTGCTTCGACACCTTCTCGGAGCTCGGCGATCTGGGAGCGGTACCGCACGGCGAGGGTGTTCGCGGTCTCCTCGTCGATGTCACCGTCTGCGAGCTGCTGGTCGAGTTCGGCCAGCTCTTCGATGATCAGGTCGATCTGCTCGCGGCGTCCTGGCGCGTTGCTCACGATGTTCTCGCCTCCCGACGGGCCGTCGACGCTCGCATGGCGAGGATCGAAGCTCCGCCCGCCACGAGGATCGCGAGAGGCACGATCCACAGCAGGAATGACCAGCGGTTCGTCGAGCCGTCGAGGATGAACGATGGTCCGAACCTCTCGGCGAACTCGTCCAGGATCTCGCGGTCCGTGAGACCGTCGTCGATCCTCTGGGCGATGAGCGCCCGATAATCGGATGCGACACCGGAGCCTGACTCTGCGAGGGACTCTCCGTTACAGAACGGGCATTTGATCAACGCGGACAGGGAGTCGACGCGGTCGGCTGCCGTCGGCTCCGTCGCGGGCGTCGACATGATCCCCGCAACGACCACGGCGATCGCAGCGAGCGAGACCGAGATCGCAACCAACGAACGGGCGCGCTCAGACATCGGCTGCTCCATGATCCGTGCCGATCGAGGACGTCGCTTCCCGTACCGCTCTCGACGGTCTCGGCACCATGGCGAAGAGTCCGCCGAGCACGACAACGATCCCCCCTGCCCACAGCATCCACTGGAACGGGAATATGAACACGTTGAGGCTCACGGAATTCGCCGTTCCTCCGGCGATCCCGAGGTAGACGTCGTCGATCAGGCCCGTCCACACGGAGGGCGTGCCGATCGGTTGGGATGTCCCCGGGTATGCGTTGATGCGAGGCTCGAGCAGTTTGCGGACTTCTGAGCACGAACGATCGAGGACGGCGATGCGAACCCCTGTCACCTCACGATTCGGTTCGCTCACTGCGAAGGGCTCGACGTACGACAAGCAGTAGGACCCCACGACGGCTGAGCCTCCTCGGTCGATCGTCACCGTCTCTCGTATCGCAAGCCCGTTCGTGGTCGCGAGGCTGATCGCAATGATGGCCACCCCGATGTGGGCGATCTGGCCCCCCCAGTATCCCGGATCGTTCCGGAGGACCTTGCGGGAGGCCGAACCGAACCCTTCGGGCCGGGACGTGGCAACAGACACGAACCGCATGCCGATCGCGGCGACGACGAAGACGGCCAGTCCGATCGCGATGATGACCCCCACCGACCTGACGCCGAGACCGACAACGACGGCAGCCGCCACCGACCCTGCGGCGATCGGGGTCCGGAGCCGCCTCCACATCACATCGCGGGACGCGACACGCCACGGGGCGACGGCGCCGAAGCCGATGAACAGCAGCAGAAGGAGGGCCAGGGGCACGGCGGCACGGTCGAAGAACGGCCTTGCGACGGCGACCTCGTCGCCCGTGAACGACTCGACGATCAGTGGGTACATGGTGCCGAAGAGGACGGCGAACGTGAAGACGGTCAGCAGCAGGTTGTTTGCGAGGATGTAGCCCTCCCGGGACGACAGCGAGTCGAGCCTCGGCGCCTGCGAGACCTCGCGGGCCCTCCACGCAAAGAGTCCGAGTGAGCCGATCACCACGACCGCCAGGAAGCCGAGGAGGATGGGGCCGATAGTCGACTGGGTGAACGCGTGCACCGAGGCGATGATGCCGGACCGGGTGAGGAACGTACCGAGGATGGTCAGCGAGAAGGTCGCTATCACGAGCACGAAGTTCCACGCCTGGAGCATCCCGCGCCGTCGTTGTACGACGGCGGAGTGGAGGAACGCTGTTGCCGTCAGCCACGGGAGGAGGGCCGCGTTCTCGACCGGATCCCATGCCCAATAACCGCCCCAGCCGAGCACCTCGTAACTCCACCACGCGCCGAGGAGGATGCCGAAGGTGAGGAACACCCACGCAGTGAGTGTCCAGCGATGCGAGCGATCGAGCCACTCGCGCCCGACGTTGCCGCGGGCGAGGGCGGCAACGGCGAACGCGAACGGAACCGTCATTCCGACGTAGCCGACATACAGCATCGGAGGATGTATGGCCATGAGGATGTGGTTCTGGAGGAGGGGGTTCGGTCCCCGCCCATCGATCGGCGCGACCACGTCTGCGAGCGGCCACCAGGAGGTCTCTGCGCAGAAACCCGCAATTGCGTCCGTGCAGACGGCGAACGGGTTCCCGACGGTTGCCATCAGTCCGAACCAGAACACCGACACCGCCCCCATGACGGCGAGTGCGGCCACCCCGAGGTGATCGGTGTCGGAGAGCCTTCGCCACACGAGGAACGTGAAGAGGGCGAGCATGAGGCCCCACAGCACGATCGAGCCCTCGAGGGCGGCCCATCCCGCAGCGAGGAGGAACAACGTCGGTGTGGTGGACGCCGTGTTGTTCGCGACGTACGCGATCGAGAACTCGTGGGTCACGATCGCGGTTTCGAGCAGGACGAACGTGGCGAACGCTCCCACGGCGAAGACGCCGACGGGTACGGTCAACGCCGACTTCCGGCCCCCCCTGGCGTTGATCGCACCGATGACAACGATCGAAACGGCCGCTCCGAGGGCGACGAGGATGGCGAGGGTTCCGAGGGTTGCGATCACGCTGTCGAACAGGCGTGTTTGTCCTCGTCGTAATCCTCGTAGTCGGTGCGATACTGCTCGTCGTGCTTGACGAGCATCGTGTCCGACTCGAAGGCGTCGCCTGTCCATTCACCCTCGAGGACCACGCCGATCCCTTCCTGGAACAACTGTGGCGGGACACCGGTGTGGATGACGGTCACTGCGGCGTCGCAGTCCTCCACGGAGAACGTCACGGTGGCGTCCCCCGAGACGACGGTTCCGGGAACCACCCTGCCACCGAGGCGGAGCCGCTCCTCGCTGCCGTCGCGGGCGAGGACTTCCGACGGTGTGTTGAAGTAGACGAGGGCGGAGCTCAGGTTCACCATGAGCACCACGAGGACGCCGACGAGCAGCACGGCGGGTATCACGAACCTGGCGTACCGCTTCACGACCCGTCACCGAGCCTTCGTCGTACCCGTGTGATGCGCAGAGCGATCGAGGTGACGTAGAGGACGAGGACGACATAGGCGAAACCGTATGCGAGGAGAACCCAGTTCCACTGCTCCGCGACCCTCACTCGGCACCTCCGTCGAGCAGCGGCACCGTGACCGCCTCAGCTGCCATGACCGAGTCGTCCTCCTGCTCGTGGAGGAGCGCCCGGTCCTCGAGTACGGCGAGCTCGATGCGCTTGAACATCATGGCCACGTACATGACGGTGAAGGCGACCACGGCGATGAGGAGCGTGACGAGCATCGACGTGTCCATGTCGATCGGGTCGGGCGAGAGCAGGGTCGGTGGCTGGTGGAGCGTGCGCCACCAGACGACCGAGAAGTGCACGAGGGGCACCTGGACGATGGCGAGCACGCCGAGGATCGCAGCTCTCCGTGCCCGGTTCTCGAGGTCGTCGGTGGTACGGCGCAGCGCCAGGTACCCGAGATAGACGAAGAACATGATCGCTGTGAGGGTCAGGCGGGCATCCCATGTCCACCACACTCCCCAGGTCGGCTTCGCCCAGATCATCCCGAGCCCGATCGCAAGGCCGGTGAACATGACGCCGATCTCGGCCGATGCCAGCGCTCTGCGGTCCCACGCGAGGTCCCGCTTGAGGAGGTACATCGCCGAGGCGCCCATCGTCACGAAGAAGGCGAGGTACGCCAGCCACGCGGCAGGAACGTGGATGTACATGATCCGTGAGAGCTGGCCCTGGATGGCGTCCGGTCCGACGGTCATCGACGCGACGAACGTCACGAGGCCCGCAACCGCCATGACGATCCACGGCCACGTCGTCGGTTGCAGCTGCCGGTCGGTCATCCGGTCTCCTGGAGCGGTCGGGCGGTGAGAACCCCTGCGATCGCCAGCACGAGGACGGTGACGATCATCATCAGCATCCAAGCAAGGCTACTGCCGCCGAACTGTAAGGCCTCCAGCGCCTGCGTTGCCCCGATGAGGAGGGGAACGGACAGGGGTGCGACGACGAGGGGAACCAACGCAGTTGCGTTGGAGCCGCTCGATACGATGCCGGCGGCGAGTGTCCCGAGCAGCGCGAGACCGGCGCCAACGACGATGAACGCGCCGGGCAACACGAAGATGCCTCTCACCTCGATGTCGTACAAGACGAGTGCCGCGACGCCCACGACCGCCTGGAATGCCAGCAGGAGCACGAAACTCGCGGCTGACCTTCCCACATAGACCGCGGCCGGATCGAGGCCCGCGAGGGCGATCTGGTCCCGCTGCGCGAGTGTCTCCGCGTTCGTCTGGCGGATCGAGATCAGAACCCCGAAGAGCATCACGACGACCCAGAACAACCCGGGTCCGATCCGTTGGAGCATGGGTGCATCCGTTCCGATCGCCAGCGGGATCAACAGCAGAGCGATCGCTCCGAAGGGAATCGTCACCCATGCCACCTCGCCTGAGCGTCGCTCCCGCAGGAGGTCACGTCGGGCGACAGTCACCACCTGGCTCCAGAATCCAGTCACGCGATCGTGCCCCCGATGATCTCCACGGAGCGCGTGGCGACGCCTGCGACCCGATCCCTGTCGTGGGAAACCAGGATCGCGCCCCCTCCCCCCTCGACCGTTCGGGCCACGAGGGCATCCACGAGTTCGATCGCGTCCGAGTCGAGTGCCGAGTGCGGCTCGTCGAGGAGCAGGAGATCGGGTCTCGTCATCAGGACCCTTGCGAACTCCGCCCTGCGCTGCATCCCGTGGCTGCAACGATCGGTGATTCGGTCGAACGCTCCGGAGAGGCCAACGGCGCCGAGGGCCTTGCGGGCTTCGCCGCGGTCGATGCCGCGGGAATCTGCTACGAAGACGAGGTTCTCGCCGAGGGTCATCTCCGGATACAGGCCGGGGACGTGGCCGATGTACCCGATCCTCGTCCGCACCGAGTACCGATCCTCGGACCCGATTCGAGCACCCAGCACGGATCCGCGCCCTGAAGCCGGTCGAATCAGCGTCGCGATGAGGCGGAGCAGGGTCGTCTTGCCCGCGCCGTTCGATCCGAAGACACCGACGGACTCACCAGGTGGCACCACGAGGTCCACGTCCTTGAGGATGTGCACCGATCCCGCACGCACGGATACGCCGTCGAGCTCGATGAGGGGCGCCGATGCGTTCACGGCGGGGAGTGTACGGATGGGTCACTCACTGTCCATGCCCGGAATACCCAGGGGATCGGTAGCGTTCCGCCTGCAACGCAGGCGATCACTTGGAGCATGAGGCAATGGCGACCATCGACATCACGAAGGACACGATCCACGACACGATCGAGGACAACGACATCGTCCTCATCGACTTCTGGGCGGAGTGGTGCGGTCCCTGCCGCATGTTCGGCCCGACCTACGAGAAGGTCTCCGAACGCCATGGCGACGGTGACCTGAAGATCGCGTTCGCCAAGGTCGACACCGAGGCCGAACAGGAGCTCGCCGCGAGCTTCGGCATCCGTTCGATTCCGACCCTCGTCGCCTTCCGGGATCAGATCGGCGTCTTCAGCCAGCCGGGAGCCCTTCCCGAGGAGGCACTCGAGGATCTGATCGGCCAGATCAAGGCTCTCGACATGGACGCGATCCGCGAGGAGATCAATGCAGAGGAGTCGGCGGACGCCTGAAAGGGCTCGCCACCCTCACCTCGTCCGACCGACGATCGGGGCGAGCACGCGTTGGGCCTGCTCCAGATCATCCCGGTGCACGACGACCTCGATCGAGAACGATCCGAGGATGCCGGGATCGGTGACGACCGTCGAGGGGATCCCCGCACCGGCTAGCGCGCCCCATGCCTCGTCTGCGACTGCTCGATCCGTGAAGACCGCAGCGGCCACCGAGTCGCCGAGGATACCCATCACCCAGCCGCGCCGCCCGTGAAGTTCCACGATGCCAACCGCATCGACGGCGCATGGACGATGAGGGGACCGAACTCCGAGTCGGCGAACCGGGCGTCGTTCCCGATGCCGAGGACCTTCCCGGGCCCGAGCGCACTGACGAACGACTGCGTGAACCGCAGGTTCGACACCGGATCGGTGATCCGGCCGTTCTCGATCATGAACGTGCCGTTTCTCGTCAGGCCCGTCACGACGAGCGACTTCGGATCGAGGACACGGCAGTAGTTGAACGTCGAGACATAGATGCCACGCTCGACGCCGCCGATCAGGTCGTCGACGTCCGTCTCCCCGCCACCGATGAACATGTTCATGGCGAACGGGCCCCAGACCTCTGATCCGGGCGCAGCGTGTCCGGTGGACTCCAGTCCTTCCTTGGCTGCCGTCCGCCGATTGTGGACGAGACCCGCCGTGGTTCCGGCTCTCACCATGTCCACCCTGCTCTTGGGCGTGCCCTCCGTGTCGAACCCGACATAGAGCGCCCTCGGATCCGTGGCGTCGTCCCACAGGTTCACCGAGGTGTCGAACTGCTGCGTGCCGACGTCGACGAACGACATGCCCTCCTGGGCGACCTTTGCATTGAAGCCGTACACGTCGACGAAGACGGCAATGGTGGCGAGGCACTCAGGGGACAGCACCACCTCGTACTCCCCGGGTTTCGCATCGAAGGCGTCGATGCTGTCCCTCGCACGTTTGGCGGCAACGGCGCCTGTCCCATGGGCGTCGAGGGCCGACAGCGAAGGCCCCGCGGTGTGACCCGATCCCGCCGAACGATCGGTCTGGTGGATGCCGTCGAGGACAGCTGTGGTGTAGCGGGCGGTGACGGACCTGCCCTCGGTGTTGGCGTAGGCGTGGTCCCTCGCAACGGTCTCGCAGTATCCGGCTGCCGAGAGGCCGCCGCCCGCATCGACGAACGCCTTGACGACCTCTGCCCTGTCCGTCGGGTCCGCAGACGCAGTCGCCGCGTCCCAGTGATCGACGCCATTGCCTGTGATCGGTCCTCCGAAACCGGGCCAGTCCTTGTCGATTGGCTGCTGCGCCGCCACCTCGAGGGTGTCGTCGACGAAGCGTGAGAGCGCGTCCCGGTCCGGGACGGTCGATGTGCTCGACGCCACGCGGCCATCGGCGGTGGCGACCCTCAACATGACCTCGCTGACGTCCTCTGACACGTTCTGGTGGATGAAGGAGTTCGCGAACCGGGTGAGTGACGAGGTGCCGACGCCGACGAGCACCTCGGCGTCGGCTCGGTCGGACACGATGTCGAGGACGAGTTCGGCGAGATCGGTGTGTCGCGTCATCCTCTCACCCCCACACGCACGTTCGCGAACCTGCCGGGCGATGCGCTGTGACCCGTGTGCGCCACCTGCATGGGTTGTCCCTTCCCGCAGTTCGGAGTACCCCAATGGATCCATTCGCGCTCGCCGGCGAGCCGGTCGAGCGAGCCCCAGAACTGCGGTGTGATCCCCGTATATGTCGGATTCTTCAACATGCGTCCGAACTCACCGTCCTTGATCTCCCATGCGATCTCACACCCGAACTGGAAGTTGAGCCGCTTGTCGTCGATCGACCACGAGCGGTTCGTCGCCATGTAGACGCCGTCGTCCGTGTCGGCGACGATGTCGGCGAGCGTTCCGGTACCAGGAAGCAACCCGACGTTGGTCATGCGCACCATCGGGAGCCGGTTGTACCCGTCCCCCCGAACCATGCCACCCGGCGGAAGACCTGCGATGGCGGCCGAGTCGCGGCCTGACAGGACGCCGACCCACAGGCCGTCCCTGACGATGTCGACACGCTGGGCGGGCGTTCCCTCGTCGTCGTATCCGAAGGATCCGAGCGCACCCGGCAGCGTCGCGTCGGCCGTGATGTTCATGAGGTCGGATCCGTATCGGTGCTCGTTGAGTCGTGCGAGTTCGAGATGGCTCGTTCCGGCGAACGCAGCCTCCCATCCGAGGATCCTGTCGAGTTCGATCGCGTGGCCGACCGATTCGTGGATCTGGAGTGCGAGCTGTGATCCTTCGAGGATCAGATTCGTCTCCCGCTCCTCCATCTCGGGTGCACTGAGCAGTGCGACGGCCTCCTCCGCGATACGTGCAGCGTGGTCGGCGTAGTTCCACGACCGGATGATCTCGTAGCCACCCGTCTCGTACTGGCCGAAGCTCTGCGGGTAGGAACGACGCTGCGTTTCGGACTCACCGATAGCCGTTGCGTCGTAGCCCCCACCCGAATCCACGAGGTGCTGGTGGATCTTGTGGCCCTGGGACGAGACGAACCACTTGTTCGTGTCCCAGAACGCCAGAGTGCCGGTCGCGATCGCGACCCCGTCGATGGCTCGCATCGTGCCTGTGACATCGACGAGCAGGTCGACCTTCTCCGACGCTGCGACCGTGAACGGATCCTCGACGACCGGTGTGGACCACGAGGTCTGGTGGACAGGGACGTCGGCGAATTCCATCCGCGGCCCCGGCACGAGTGCGGATGCCTTTGCGATCGCCGACGCACGCTCACCTGCGGCACGTATCGAGGCAGGAGCCAGGTCGGATGTCGCGGCGAAACCCCACGACGATCCGATCAACGCACGAACGCCGACGCCGGCGTGCTCGGAGCGGTCGAAGTTCTCGAGGTTCTCGTTCTGGACATTGATCGTCTCGGACCGCGTCACGACGACCCGGGCGTCGGCGTAGGTCGCCCCCGCGTCGAGTGCTCCCTGTACGGCAAGGCCTGCCTCTTCGAACACGTCTCGTCGCCTCCATCGCTCGCAGTGGACCAAGACTACGGGTTCACGACCCGCTGTGCCTCAGAGGGACACGCCGACGGTGGCTGCGACCTCTGCGACGAGCTCGACCGTCCGATCCTCCGATGCCAGGAGGATGGCGCCATCCGACCCCGCCGCGAGGACACGCACGTCCACGCCCTGGGTGATTCCCTGGGATGCGAGGAAGGATGCGAAGGACCCGTCGACCTCCACGATGCGAACCCTCGCCCCTGTCGGTACGTCGTGTAGCGCCCGGACGGCACGTGCGACGGATCCACCGGTCCCTGCGGGAATCGCCTTGCCCTGCGGTCCGAACAGGGGGTCGCCGAGGAAGCCGCTCAACCGATCGGCGATCTCGGGCGGCGTCACGTGCTCCATCTCGCACGCAACCTCGTCGGCCCTGTCTGCCGTCAGCCCGAGGTGCTCGACCAGGAACACTGACCACAGCCGTCGGCTCCGAAGCACGGCGTTCGCGCGACGCTCCCCATCGACCGTCAGGCTCACTCCCTTGTACGGCGTATAGGTGACCAGCCCGAGCGTCTCGAGCTTCTTCACCATCTGGTTTGCCGACACCGACGAGACATCGAGCACCCGAGCGACCGACGACAGGGGAACGGGCGGTCCGTCCCCGTCCTCGACGGCCCGGGCGACCGTGATCAGGTACATCTCCTCGGCTTCGCTCGTGATGTGGTCCTGCACGTCCATGTGTGCCAAGCCTACCGAGCGGATCACCCGCCGGACGGGAGCGGGATGGGACTTGCCTGAACGACTGCATCCGGCATGGTCGCGGTGATGTCGACGGTGATCGCGGTCGGTGAGTTCGTCGAAGAGAGCGGCTCACCGACGCGTACGAGCGAGGCCGAGCCCGTGAAGCCGTACAGAGGGGGCGGCACCGGAACGCCGAAGAACCCGGGAGGTTGCCGATGCGCCGACGCCAGCCGCGTCTCGTCGATCATGTCAGACCCCGGGTCGTCTGTCCCCTCGAACGTGACGATGACATCGACAATTGCGGCGCCACCCTGGGTCGACCACTCGACCCAACCCCATCCGTCGCCGATCGTGAGCCCGTCGATGACCACGACCATGCCGTCCCCGAAGTCGATCA
>CAZYGP010000018.1:0-16647 GCA_964647265.1 uncultured Acidimicrobiaceae bacterium
GCTAGGGCCCAAGCGATTCCTGCAACCGGGCCATTCCTGCGATCCAACGGTCAGGGTCCGTCGCCTTGTTGACCACGTAGCCCGAAACCTCGGGGTGGGGGAGGATCAGGAATCGTTCCTGCTCGATCCCCAGCATCACTGCCTCAGCGACGTCATCCACCGCGATCGCGATCCCCTCGACCCAGCTCCGCATCCCGTCGGAGTGGCCGGCGAAGGCGTCGAGCATCGGGGTGTCGACGAACTGGGGGCAGAGGCACGAAACCCGTATGCCTCGCGAGCGGTAAGTGATGGCGAGCCATTCCGCGAGGGCGACTGCTGCATGCTTCGTCACGGTGTACGGCGCGGCTCCGAGGTTCGTCAGCAGGCCCGCCGCGGAAGCTGTTGTCACGATGTATCCGGAGGAACGCTGGAGCATTCCGGGGAGCGCGTGGCGTGTGGCGTACACGTGGGCCATCAGGTTGACGCTCCATGACCTGTACCAGTCATCGTCAGGGGCGTCGACAGAGCCATCAACGGCGATCCCTGCGTTCGCGCAGAGGATGTCGATCCTCCCGAATTCGGCTTCGACCTCTCCGATGACCCTCGCCACGTCCGACTCGGTCGAGACATCGACGCGTGCGTGATCGCCTCCGATCGCCCCGGCGACGCGCCGAGCACCCTCCTCGTCGATATCGGTGGCGATCACACGCTGCGCGCCCCGTGCGGCGAAGGCGTGGCACATGCCCTCCCCGATGCCACTTGCTGCACCGGTGACCAGCACGATCCGTCCTTGGATGTCCATGTCGCTCCTCGTTGACGTGTGGCCCCAGACTGCTGTGCCTGTCCGCTGCTGGCAAGCGGGTATGCTCGCAGTCCGTCTCCCGAGAGGATGGTCGATGCAGGTTGTACCCGCTGATGAGCTCGCACAGCACGTCGGTACCGAGACCGGACGGTCCGACTGGTTCGTGATCGACCAGGACCGTATCGATCAGTTCGCCGAGGTGACGCTCGACCGTCAATGGATCCACATCGATCGTGAAGCGGCGGCGAAGGGGCCATTCGGCACCACCATCGCCCATGGCTTCCTCACCCTGTCGCTCGTGAGCCACCTCTCGACGGAAGCAGCGATCCTGCCACAAGGTGCTGCCCTGCTCGTCAACTACGGCTCCGACAAGGTTCGGTTCCTCAACCCGGTGAAGGCCTGGTCCCGGATCAGAACGGTGAGCGTGCTCAAGGACGTCACCGAGAAGTCGCCGGGTCAGATCCTGGTGACCTCGACCGTCACGGTGGAGATCGAAGGGGAGGAGCGTCCCGCACTCGTCGCCGACATCCTCACGCTCGCCGTGATGGGCTAGGCAGGACGGATATGGCTGCTGCACACACTGAGGCCTCGACGGTCGAGGATGCGGTGGATCGACTCCTCGCTGAACACCCGCCGTCGGCAACCGAGCCGAAGGAGTTCTGGGGGGCGCAGTTCGATGATGGGCTCGCGTGGGTGGACTTCCCGGAAGGTGAAGGCGGCCTCGGCGTGTCTCCGCGATACCGCGAGCACGTCGCACGGAGGCTCACCGAGGCAGGGGCACCGACATGGAACCGATCCGCGAACATCCTCGGTATCGGCATGGGGGCCGGAGTGCTCGCTGCGCACGGGACCCCCGACCAACGAGCGCGCTGGCTGCGACCGATGTTCACGATGGATGAGATCTGGTGCCAGCTGTTCTCGGAACCCGGGGCGGGTTCGGACCTCGCTGGCCTTTCGACACGCGCCGTGCGCGACGGTGAGGAGTGGATCGTGAACGGCCAGAAGGTGTGGACGACGCTCGCACACCTCTCGAAATGGGGGCTGCTCGTCACTCGCACCGACCCCGACCAACCGAAGCACCTCGGTCTGACCTACTTCGTCGTCGACATGCAGGCCGAAGGCGTCGACGTGAGGCCCTTGTATCAGATCACGGGCGAGGCGGAATTCAACGAGGTCTTCTTCGACGATGTGCGAATCCCCGACTCGCAGCGAATCGACGAGGTCGGCGCCGGATGGAGAGTGTCGATGACCACGCTCATGAACGAGCGAGTCGCCATTGGAGGCAACACGGTCGCACGGGGAACGGGGGCCATCGCGACCGCGGTCTCCACGTGGAGGGACTCCGGCTCCGGGGACGCTGCCACGCGGCGCGAACTCGTGAGGCTGTGGGGCGAGGTCGAGGCGATGCGGCTGACCGCACTCCGCGCGACCGAGACCATGAAGGCAGGAACTCCGGGGCCCGAGGGTTCGACGGGAAAGCTCGCGTGGGCCGACCTCAACAAGGAGGTCACCGCGTTCACGGTTTCGATGCTCGGAATGGATGGTGCAACGATCCCCGAGGGCTACTCGCTCGAGGCGACCACCTACGACACGAGGGAGGAGGAGAGGGTGATGAGCCCCCAACGCCACTTCCTGCGTGCCAGGGCCAACAGCATCGAGGGCGGAACCTCCGAGATCATGAGGAACATCCTCGGCGAGCGGGTCCTCGGCCTGCCCGGCGAGCCGAGGATCGACAAGGACCTCCCCTGGAAGGAGGTCCCCCGTGGCTGACACGGTGACGTTCCTGCGGTCAGAGGAGCAGGCGATGCTCGCCAACACCCTGCGTGACATGCTCGGTGACATGGTCGACATGGACGCGGTTCGCGACGCGTCGCTGACGACGGCCGCGATCGACAGGGACGTGTGGAAGGCCATTGCCGAGATGGGCCTCGTCGGGCTGACCTTGCCGTCTGCGTACGGTGGAGCCGACTCAACGTTCACCGACCTCGCCGTCGTGTTCGAGGAGCTCGGGCGCCACGTCGTCCCCGTGCCGCTCCTGTCGAGCGTCATGGCGTCGGCCGCCATCGAGAAGGGCGGAACCGAGGCGCAGAAGTCAGAGTTCCTGCCATCGATCGCATCGGGTTCGTCCGTTGCGACGGTGGCGTTCTTCGAGGATGCGCACGGGTCACCCGACGATGTCCGCACCTCCGCCACGCCCGGGGCCGGGGGGTGGCGCATCGCAGGCAGGAAACGGTTCGTCACCGATGCGATCCATGCAAGCCTCTTCGTCGTCTCGGCTCACACTGATGATGGCATCGACGTCTTCATCGTCCCCGCCGGCACCGAAGGCGTGACCGTCACCGAGGTACCCGCCCTCGATGCGACGCGTCCCCTCGGTGAACTCGTCATCGATGCGACCGTGCCCTCCAATCATCGACTGACCGGCGCCGATGGATCCGAGATCGTCCACCGCGCGTGCGATGTCGGCGTTGTGGCGATCGCCCAGGAGCAGGTCGGGGGGGCGAGCCGCTGCCTCGAGATGTCGGTCGAATACGCGAAGAGCCGGTACCAGTTCGGTCGAGCGATCGGGTCGTTCCAGGCGGTGAAGCACCGCTGTGCCGACATGCTCGTGGCCCTCGAGCACGCTCGGTCCGTCGCATGGCATGCTGGTGCGACCCTCGACGATCCGGGCGAGGCCGCGATCATGGTTCCGCTCGCGAAGAGCGTGTGCTCGGATGCCTTCCTCAAGATCGCAGGGGACACGATCCAGATCCACGGGGGAATCGGCTTCACGTGGGAGCACGACGCCCATCTCTACTTCAAGAGGGCAAAGGCGGACTCGCTGCTCCTCGGCTCCGTCGGCAGCTACCGGGATCGTCTCGCCGAGACGCTTGGCATGTCGCTCGGCTAGCGTCGGTCGCATGAGATTCGGAGCATTCATCCCGCAGGGCTGGCGACTCGATCTCGCCGGCATTCCCGTATCCGATCAGTGGCCGACGATGCAGCGCGTTGCGTGGCAGGCCGAGCAGCTCGGCTATGACTCGATCTGGGTCTACGACCACTTCCACACGGTCCCGATACCGACGCAGGAACCGACGTATGAGGCGTGGACGCTCATGGCCGCACTGGCGACGGTGACCGAGCGTGTGCGCCTGGGGCAGATGTGCACATGCAACGGCTATCGGTCGCCCACGTACCTCGCCAAAGTCGCGGCGTCCATCGACGTGATCTCGAACGGACGCGTCGAGATGGGCATCGGCGGCGGCTGGTACGAGCACGAGTTCGTCGCGTACGGGCTTCCATTCCCGAAGCCGGCGGTCCGCCTCGGTGAACTCGACGAGGCGGTGCAGATCATGCGTTCGATGTGGACGCACGACACGACGACCTTCGAGGGAGACCACTACACGGTCGCGGGTGCGATCTGCCAGCCGAAGCCCGTTCAGCCAGCCTCGATCCCGTTGTGGATCGCCGGTGGGGGAGAGCAGCTCACCCTGCGAACGGCAGCCCGATACGCGAACTTCACGAACTTCGGGGAGTCGGTCGAGAACTTCGAGCGCAAGTCGTCCGTGCTGGAACGCCACTGTGAGGCGGAGGGGCGTGATTTCGGCGACATCACACGCTCGTCGAACTTCAACGTGGTGATCGGCGAGACCGATGCCGAGGTGCGCCACAACATGGATGTCCTCGCGGACCGGTTCGAGTCGGTCGAGACGATCGACGGTCAGCGAACACTCGCCCGATGGTTCGGCGGTCCTGGCTCAGCCGTCGGCACACCCGATGCCGTGATCGAAACGATCGCGTCGTTCAAGGAGGCAGGCATGGACTATGCGATCGCGTACTTCCCGGACGCCGCATACGACCCGACATCGGTCGAGCTGTTCGCGCGTGAGGTGATGCCGGCACTCAGGTGAGCGGGTCGTCCCCTGTCACCCGTTGCCGTCGTAGAACTGGTCCTCCTCCGTCGATCCCTCGAGCGCGAGGGTCGACGACATCCCACCCGTGATGACCTGGCTGACCTGGTCGAAGTACCCAGCGCCCACCTCCCGCTGGTGGCGGGTTGCCGTGTACCCGGCCTTCTCCATGGCGAATTCCGACTCCTGGAGTTCGACATAGGCCTCCATGCCGCGCTCGACGTATCCGCGGGCGAGGTCGAACATGGTGGCGTTGAGGGCGTGGAACCCTGCAAGCGTGATGAACTGGAAGCGATAACCGAGAGCCCCGAGCTCCTTCTGGAAGGTGGCGATCGCAGCGTCGTCGAGATGGCGCTTCCAGTTGAACGATGGCGAGCAGTTGTAGGCCAGCATCTTGCCGGGGAACTCCTCATGCATGGCTTCGGCGAATCGCGCTGCTTCGTCGAGGTCGGGAGTCGACGTTTCGCACCACACCAGGTCGGCGTACGGCGCGTAGGCGAGGCCCCGCGAGATCGCGGCCTCCATCGAGTTGTCGACCGTGTAGAACCCCTCAGCTGTGCGCTCACCGGTGGTGAATGCGCGGTCGCGCTCGTCGACGTCGGTCGTGAGCAACGTCGCGCCGAGGGAGTCGGTGCGAGCGACGATCAGGGTCGCAACGCCCATGACATCCGCGGCGAGGCGGGCTGCCTTCAGCGCCCGTACGTGTTGCGCCGTCGGGATGAGGACCTTGCCTCCCATGTGTCCACACTTCTTCTCGGACGAGAGCTGGTCCTCGAGGTGGACAGCTGCCGCGCCCGCGGCGATGAATGACTTCGTGATCTCGAAGACGTTCAGCGCGCCACCGAAGCCCGACTCCGCGTCCGCCACGATCGGGATGAACCAGTCCGTCGACGTTCCGCCCTCCGACCATTCGATCTCATCCGCTCGTCGGAGCGCGTTGTTGATCCGGCGTACCAGCGCGGGAGCGGAGTTCGCGGGGTACAGCGACTGATCGGGATAGACCGAATCGGCCAGGTTGGCGTCCGCTGCCACCTGCCAACCGGACAGGTAGATCGCCTTCAGGCCCGCCTTCGCCATCTGTACGGCCTGTCCGCCGGTCATCGCCCCGAGGGCGTGCACGTAATCCTCGTCGCGCAGGAGCCGCCACAGCTTGTCTGACATGGCCCTGGCGAGGGTGTGCTCCTCCACCAGGGAACCCTGGAGGCGAACGACATCCTCGGCGCTGTAGTCCCTCACGACATCCTTCCACCGGCTGTCGGTCTCCCAATCTCGCCTGATCTTCTCCGCGCGCCGTTGAATGTCGTGTTCGTTCGTCATGGGTGCTCCCGTCTGTTTCCGTGTCATTGTTCGAGCAGTTCGTATGCGGGTATGGTCAGGAAGTCGGGGAAATCGCTGGAGAGGGCGACCTGCTCGAACAGGTCGCGAGCCTCCTCGAAGCGTCCTTCGTCGAAGGCGTCGTGTCCGAGCTCGGACCGCAGGCGGTCCGTCTCCTCGTCGGCGATCTTCCCGATGAACGACGCAGTGATGTCGTCCCCCTCGACGGTCCGAGCACCGGATCGAACCCACTGCCAGACCTGCGACCGGGAGATCTCAGCGGTGGCTGCATCCTCCATCAGGTTGTAGATCGCAGCGGCACCCGTACCTCGCAGCCACGACGCCAGGTACTGGATGGCCACATCGACGTTCTGGCGCACGCCGCCCTCGGTGATCGTCCCACCTGGCACGTCGAACGAGAGGAGATCACCAGCGACGACCTCGACATCGTCACGGAGTCTCTCGATCTGGTTCGGACGGTCCCCGAGAACCTCGTCGAACACCTCCGTCGCCACGGGGACCAGATCGGGATGAGCGACCCACGTACCGTCGCAACCGTCCCCTGCCTCGCGCATCTTGTCGTCGCGGACCTTCGAGAGGGCGGTCCGGTTGACCTCCTCGTCCGTGCGCGACGGGATGAACGCTGCCATGCCCCCCATCGCGTGGGCGCCTCTGCGATGGCACGTTGAGACGAGGAGCTCGGTGTACGCGCGCATGAACGGCACCGTCATCGCGATCTGGGAGCGATCCGGGAGGGTGAATCCCTCGCGATTGCGGTGCTTCTTGATCACCGAGAAGATGTAGTCCCATCGACCTGCGTTCAGGCCGGCTGAGTGGGCTCGAAGTTCGAAGAGGATCTCGTCCATCTCGAATGCAGCGGGGATGGTCTCGATCAGGACGGTCGCTCGAATCGTTCCCGTGGGGATGTCGAGTGCGTCCTGGGCCGTCACGAACACGTCGTTCCACAACCTCGCCTCGAGGTGCGACTCCAGCTTCGGGAGGTAGAAGTACGGCCCGGATCCGCGGGTCCGCAACTCGTGCGCATTGTGGAACATGTACAGGCCGAAGTCGAACAACGACGCCGACACGGGTTCACCGTCGACCGTGACGTGGCGTTCGACGAGGTGCCAGCCGCGCGGCCTCACCATGAGCGTTGCGATCTGGTCGTTGAGCTCGTAGCGCTTGCCCGTGTCGGCGGTGAAGTCGACTTCCCGGCGGATGGCGTCCCTCAGATTGACCTGGCCCTCGACCACGTTCGACCACGTTGGCGAGTTCGAGTCCTCGAAGTCCGCCATGAAGACCCGTGCACCGGAGTTCAAGGCGTTGATCACCATCTTGCGATCTGTGGGGCCCGTGATCTCACATCGGCGATCGGTGAGGTCGTCGGGAGGTGAGGCCACCCTCCACGAGTCGTACCGAATTCCGGCGGTCGACGCCAGGAACCCGAACGTATCACCGTCATCGATTCGGCGCAGTCGCACATCACGAGCAGCAAGGAGTGAGCGCCGTCGTTCGTCGAATCGTTCATGGAGCATGCCGACGAACGCGAGCGCCTCGTCTGTCAGGATCGCATCGGCGTCGGTTGCCGGAGAATGCGCGCATTCGATGTTCGCCACGAGTTCCTCTCGTCGGGACACATAAGGAAACGGCATACTTACCTGTACCGCAACATCACAAACCAATAACAAATGCTACTCTTTCTCCATTCGAGAGATAGGGTCCGCATTCGATGATCGATTCGCTGATGTTCGGGCACCGTGTGCGCCACTACCGGAAGCGTGCCGGGATGACGCTCGACGATCTCGGCTCACGCGTCGGCAAGCCCGCCCCTTACCTGTCGCTGCTCGAGAACGGCAAGAAGGAGCCCAAGCTCGGTCTCATCAACGAGCTGTCCCGCGCGCTGGGCGTCGAAGTGGCCGACCTCCTCGCCCAGGAGGCCCCCTCGCGTCGAGCGGCGCTCGAGGTGGCGATCGAGAAGGCACAGCGTGACAGGGCCTACCAGGACCTCTCGCTCCCGTACTTGAAGCCGTCGAGCCGAGTGCCCGACGTGGCCCTCGAGCACATCGTCAGGTTGTACGACGAGATGCGTGGCAGGAACGGTGTGTCCTCGTTCACGAGGGACGAGGCGAGGGCAGTCAACGCCCAGCTCCGCGCCGAGATGACCGACAAGGGGAACTACTTCCCGGACATCGAGCGCATCGCGAGCGAGGCGGTCGACGCCGTAGGGTTCTCGGGGCAGGGAGCGATGTCCAAGGGAGACCTCAATGCCCTGGCACAGCTCTTCGGGTTCAGGGTCATCCGAACACCCGAGGTACCGGCATCCGTGAGGTCCGTGACCGACACCCGCAACGGCCGGATCTACGTCCATGGACGCGACAGTTTCGACTCGAAGCAATCGAGATCGGTCATCCTCCAGACACTCGGCCACTTCGCCCTCGAGCACTCCGAGCCAAGGGACTTCGGTGAGTTCCTCCGCCAGAGGGTCGAGGCGAACTACTTCGCGGGAGCGGTCCTCGTTCCCGAGAAGGCGTCGGTCCCGTTCCTCGTCGGGGCGAAGGCGGACCGGAACCTCTCGGTCGAGGACCTCAAGGATCGCTTCTTCGTCTCGTACGAGATGGCAGGGCACCGTTTCACCAACCTGGCCACGCAGCACCTCGACCTCAGGACCCACTTCGTGCGATCGGACGACCAGGGCATCATCTGGAAGGCGTACGAGAACAACGGCGTTCCCTTCCCCCGAAACTCGGCAGGAGCGATCGAGGGTCAGCGGCTCTGCCGCGAGTGGGGAACTCGCCAGGCGTTCCTGTCGGACGCCCGCTACACGATCCACTACCAGTACACGGACACGGTGCACGGGACGTTCTGGTGCGCAACCTTCGTCGAGACGTCCAGGGAACCGGCGTCCGCGATCACCGTCGGGGTGCGCTTCGAGGAATCGAAGTGGTTCCGCGGTTGGAACACGGAGCGTCGGTCGGTGTCCGGGTGTCCCGATGGCGACTGCTGTAGGCGTGTGTCGGACGAGATGGCGACACATTGGAACGGCTTCGCACGGCCGTCCGTGAAGCCGAACTCCCACGTCCTCGCGGCGATGCCCGTGGAGACCATCCCCGGTGTCGACATGGTCGAGATCTACGAGTTCCTCTCGAAGCAGGAGCACGAGGCGTACGGTTGACTGTCGTCGTGGTGAGTTCCGATGCCTGCTTGACTTGGATCATGGCACCTTCGGACACCACCGGGATCGGCTGCTCCCCGCCCGCCGAAGGCCACCGGTAGTGCGGGCCATCAGGCGCTGGTCGTTGGCCATCACGCTCTCCGCCATCGTTGCCGCGGGTTGTTCGAGCGCCTCGACTTCGCCCACGTCGAGCGCTCCCGTCCTGTCGACGACCACGACGACAGCAACGACAACAACGATGACGACGGTCACGACTCCGTCGGAGACGACGACGACGATCAGGGACACCACGACGTCGAGCGCTCCTGTGCCGCTGGTTCCGCTCGACGAGCTCGACCTGGTGCTCGTGCCGGTAGCGGAAGGCTTCGAAGCTCCCGTCCTCCTGGTCGCGGACCCCGCCGGGGGATCGGACGTCGTCGTGGAGCAGTCCGGTCGAGTCGTACGCGTCGACGCCGATCGCGAGGTGCTCCTCGACCTGACCGCCGATGTCGTGTTCGGCGGTGAACAGGGCCTCCTCGGTCTCGCCTACCACCCGGAGTTCACGACGAACCGGCTCGCCTACGTCGCGTATGTCGGTGATGGGCCGTCGAGCATCGTCGAGCAGTTCACGATCCGCAATGGAGGTGTGTTCGACACCGCGACCCGCAAGGTCGTGCTGTCGATCGATCAACCCGCGCCGAACCACAACGGCGGGATGATCGCGTTCGGGCCCGACGGGTACCTCTACGTCGGCATGGGCGACGGCGGAGGTTCGAACGATCGTTTCGACCAGGCCCAGAGAGCAGAAACCCTCCTCGGTGCGATGCTGCGCATCGCCGTCGGTCTCGATGGCATCGACACATACGCGATCCCACCGGACAATCCGTTCGTCGACGGCGTCGAAGGAGCGCCCGAGGTGTGGGCGATCGGGCTGCGCAACCCATGGCGCTTCGCATTCGACGGTCAGGACCTGTGGATCGCCGATGTCGGCCAGGGCGAGGTCGAAGAGGTCAACCTCGTCGATGCCGCCGTTGGCGGCCTCAACTACGGTTGGCCGATCATGGAAGGCACACGGTGCTTCATGACGACGCAGTGTGCGACCGAGGGTTTGACGATGCCGATCACCGAGTACGGCCACAGTGAGGGGTGTTCGGTGACCGGTGGCGTGGTGTATCGCGGGTCTCGGATCCCCGAACTCGATGGCCACTTCTTCTATTCAGACTTCTGCAGCGGATTCATCCGCAGCCACGAACCGGACATCGGTGGCACCGACTGGACCGAGATGGTCGGCAGGGTGCCAGCGGTGTCGGCATTCGGGGTCGGCGGGGACGGTGAGGTGTACGTCGTCTCTCGCGACGGAGCCATCTCCCGACTGGAGCGACGGCCGTGATCGTCGTTGTCGGTTCGGTGAACCTCGACACCGTCGCAACGGTGGACGATCACCCTCGCCCAGGCGAAACAGTGCTCGCATCGTCGCACCTGACCTCACACGGAGGAAAGGGTGCGAACCAGGCAGTTGCCGCTGCGCGGTTGGGGGCGCTCGTGCGCTTCATCGGGGCGGTGGGTGACGATGCTGCGGGGTCGTCCCTCACCGATGAGCTCCGGCGCGAAGGCATCGACACCGACCTCGTCCGCCGGGTACGCGGGCCCTCCGGCGTTGCCCTCGTGACGGTCGACCGTCGCGGTGAGAATACGATCGTCGTCGGGCGCGGAGCGAACTCCCTCGTCCGCATCGACACGGACGAGCGGGCAGCCCTTGCGGACGCGGATGTCGTCCTGTGCCAGCTCGAGATCCCCATGGAGGCCGTGACCGCAGCGGCCGAGGCATCGCGCGGCACATTCATCCTGAATGCAGCTCCAGCTCGCTCGGTACCGTCCATGACCCTCGGCCTCGTGGACGTTCTCGTTGTCAACCAGCACGAGCTCGTGACGCTCGCCGGATCGGTCGAACCATCCGCCGCGCGTGGCCTCGGCGTGCCGACGGTTGTCGTGACGCTCGGTGCGAGGGGGGCCCAGATCGTCACGCGGTCCGACATCGGCTTCGTGCCTGCCCCGGTCGTGGAGGCGCGTGACACGACCGGAGCGGGGGACACGTTCTGTGGCGCCGTCGCCGCATCGCTCGATGAGGGAATGGACATTTTCGAGGCCACAGCTCGCGGCGTTGTGGCAGGATCGCTCGCAACCACCGGAATCGGTGCGCGCACGGCGATGCCGGACCGCGATCGCCTCCGTCGAGCATTGGAGAAGCAACGATGAGCGGACGCCCCATCATCATCGACACAGATCCCGGGCAGGACGACGCTCTCGCGATCCTGCTCGCGGTCGCGTCCCCCGAGGTGGAGGTCCTCGCCGTCACGACCGTTGCCGGGAACGTTCCCCAACCGCTCGTCACACGGAACGCGCTCTCCCTCCTGACCCTCGCCGGCCGCACCGACATACCGGTGTATCGCGGCTGCGAGCGGCCGCTGCTGCGAAAGCTCTACACGGCAGAGTACGTCCACGGACCAACGGGCGTCGACGGGGCGGACCTCCCCGAGCCGGCAGTCGAAGCCGGCATTGGGCACGGTGTGGACAAGATCATCGAGCTGTGCATGGATTCGGGAGATCGTCCCGTGACCCTGTGTCCCCTTGGCCCGCTGACGAACATCGGCATGGCGATCGCAAAGGAACCGCGCATCGTCGATCGGATCGCCGAAATCGTCTGGATGGGTGGGGCGTTCGCCGAGGCGGGGAACACGACCCCCCTTGCCGAGTTCAATGCGTACGTCGATCCCCACGCGGCGCACATCGTGTTCAGCTCGGGTGTACCCCTGACGATCCTCCCCCTCGACGTAACGCACCGGGCATTGATGACAGCCCATTCGATCGAGGCGCTGGCGGCCCATGACCGGCCGGTCGCCAGGGCTGCAGCCGGAATGGTCAGGTTCTACGAGCGCCACGACATCGATAAGTACGACATTCCCGGAGCACCGATGCACGATCCGTGCGTGATCGCCTACCTGGTCGATCCTTCCCTGTTCTCAGGAACCCACCAACCGGTCACCGTCGATCATGAGCATGAGGCGTCGATCGGGAACACGATGTTCGCCACCGATGCTGACGGTGGTCGTGCAGCGCTCGTCATGCAGGACGTGGATGCGGATCGGTTCTTCGAGTTGCTCGTGTCGCGTATCGGTTCGCTGTGACAGGTGGGTCCCGCCCTCTCGAGGACCTCAGGGTCATCGAGCTGGCGGGGATCGGTCCCGGCCCATTCGCCTGCGGACTGCTCGCCGACCTCGGAGCGGATGTCGTGCGTGTTGAGCGCCCCGCACGAACCGAAGGAAGGCCCGGTGGCCTTCCGGACGGCCTCGGGGGGATCGGCGTTCGCGACAGGGTCGTCGTCGAGGTCGACGTCAAGGAGCCTTCGGGCCTCGACATGGTGCTGACGATGGTCCGGCACGCAGACGTCCTCGTCGAGGGATACCGTCCGGGCGTCGCCGAACGCCTGGGCCTGGGACCCCTCGCCGCGCACGCGGTCAATCCTGGCCTCGTGTACGCCAGGCTCACCGGATGGGGTCAATCGGGTCCCCTTGCAGGGATGGCGGGGCACGACATCAACTACATCGGGCTGTCCGGTGTGCTCGCATCGATCGGCCGGCAGGACCCGATACCTCCGCTGAACCTCGTGGGTGACTACGGAGGGGGTGCGATGTTCGCCGTCGTCGGCATCCTCGCTGGCATCGTTGATCGCGACAGGACCGGCCACGGCACGGTGATCGATGCCGCCATGGTCGACGGTTCCGGTGCGCTCCTCGCGCCGATCCGGGACCTGCTGAATCTGGGCCTGTGGGGTGAGCGACGATCGGCCAACCTCCTCGACGGTGGCGCACCGTTCTATCGCACCTACCGGACTGCGGACGGCCGGTACGTCGCGGTCGGTGCCCTCGAAGCACCGTTCTACGAGGCGCTCCTCTCTGGGCTCGGAGTCGACTCGGGCTCGATCCCCGATCGCATGGACCCGGCTTCGTGGCATGAGCTCGAGGTCATCTTCTCCGAGGCATTCTCCACTCGGACGCGCGACGAGTGGGCGCAGGCATTCAGTGGAACGGATGCATGCGTCACCCCCGTGCTCGAGATGAGCGAGGTGATGGACCACGCGCACAATGCCGAGCGAAGCGCACTCATCGCAACACCGACCGGTCCGAGGCCGAACGTCGCCCCGCGGTTCGGCGCGGATGCGGCCCGACCAATCGCCCGTCGTGATTCGACAGGCGCGCTGGTGTCGTTCGGACTGTCCGAGGAAACCATCTCGGTACTCGGGGCTGCAGGCAGGATCCGGGACGTCTGAAGCTCAGTCGGCTTCGACGGGGTGCGTCGACTCCTCGAGCCTCTGCCCGAGCCAACCGACCACCACGACGACGACGAATCCGGCTGTCGCCGCGATGAGGGGCACGAGGACGTCGCCAGTCGGGGCTCCGAGGTCCGTCGAGTCCACGCCGAGCGGCCACGGCCACAGGATCCGCAGTGAGCCCGCCATCAAACCGATCAGCGCTGCGAGCGCCGTGTCGTGGTGGGAGTGCATCGCCCTGTCGAGCACCTGGGAGAACAGGGCGAGGCCGACGATCGCTCCGATCGTGAAAACTCCGAGCGACAGGAAGTCGCGGCCCGTGACGGCGCCGAGCACGGCGCTGTACATACCGAGGACCACCAGCAGGAACGACCCCGAGATCCCGGGAAGGATCATCGCGCAGATCGCGATCGAACCCGAGATGAAGAAGGCGAAGAGCGAGGGCTTGTCGACCTGCGTGACCGTGTCCTCGCTCGTGCCACCCTGGAGTCCGAGGAGGGCGAACGTGACGATCCCGACGATCGCGATGATCACGAGGTGGCGTCCCTCGGGATGACGAAAGAGCCTCCACGCGATAACGACGGAGCCCGCGACAAGACCCAGGAACGCAGCGGCCATCGTCACCGGCTGCTCCACGAGGAGGTTCTCGATGATGTGGGCGAGCAGGACGATCGCCGCGAGGATGCCGACGCCGAGAGGCAGGATCAGCGACCACTCGACCCTGCCGAACCACGTTCGTGCTCCGTCTCCATCTGCGCGAAGGAGTGCACCGAGGCCAGATGATCCCGCTCTGACCGAGGCGATGAGACGCTCGTAGATGCCGAGGACCAGGGCGATGGTTCCGCCGGAGACCCCGGGGACGATGTCTGCGGCACCCATGGCGAAGCCGCGGGTGAACGTGAGCAGGACGGTCAACATGCGGGCGAGTGTAGGTTCACGATCTCACCACACGGGGGAGCCATGCGCGCAGTCGTCCAGAGAGTCTCGCAGGCCGCGGTTCGCGTCGACGGCGAGCTGGTCGGCGCAATCGAGCGCGGTCTCCTGCTGCTCGTCGCCGTGGCAAGTCGGGACAGCGTCGATGATGTGTCCGTGCTCGCCGACAAGGTACGGGACATGCGGGTCTTCCCCGACTCCGGGGGAAGGATGAACCTGTCGCTCGGCGAGGTCGACGGTTCGGTTCTCGTCGTCTCGCAGTTCACCCTGGCGGCAGACCTCCGCCGTGGTCGCAGGCCGAGCTTCTCGGGCGCGGCCGATCCGGAGGTCGCCATCGATCTGCTCGACGCACTCGTGGATGATCTGCGCTCGAGCGGTGTTCGCACCGACACCGGCCGGTTCGGCGCGATGATGGTGGTGGAGCTCGTCAACGATGGGCCGGTCACCTTCGTGATCGACGTCATCGATGGCGCGATCGTGCCAGCTCAACCGCCCGAGTGACGGAGGTGGGCGGCGCCGGCATCGCAGTGGTGCAGGAAATCGCACCATCGACAAGCGGCTGACGGGGCGGGGTCGAAAGGACCCTCCTCGGCGACCCTCAGGAGTTCCGTCATCGTGTGTTCGGCTTCCTCGAGCCAGGCTTCATCGGCGTGCTCGGTCATCTCGACCGGTGGACTCTCACCGAAGAACGCGAACGTGACATCCATTGGCCGGTGCGGGTCGATGCCGAGCGCACCGGCTCGTACGGCTACGGCATACGCCTGGAGCTGGACTCGCTTCGTGTCTGTTCCCGCCGCAGCGCCGGACTTGTAGTCGACGATCTCCCATCCGGCGCTCGTTTCGTAGACAGCATCGACTTTGCCTCGCAGGGTTCGCCCGTCGAACGTGATCGCAAATGGCGTCTCGACGAGCACCGGTGTCGACTGCTCGAAGCGTGACCCGAGAAACGACTCCCACGGGTCCGCACCCGCTCGCGATCCGGCGTCACCGTACGCGTCACCGACCTCGCCGTCGTAGACAGCTTCGGTGGCGTCGGTGAGCGGGATGATTCCCAGATTGTGGAGTTCGATTCTTCGATGGAACTCGGTTCCTCGCACGGCGGACGCCTGGGGCCGCCGTGGCAACCGGTCGTGGTGTATCCATCGGAACTTGAGCGGACACTCGGCAAGGGCGACGAGGCTCGTCACGGAGGTCATGAACGGTCGCTCCGGCTCGGCCCCCCGTGGTTCGGCCAGGTCCGCGAGGATCATCTCGAGCTGCCCCACCTCGTCGTCGATTCGATCGGCGAGGTCACGGTGGCGGTCCCTGATCCACCCGGGATCCTCCATCGAACGCCGGAGACCCGCTGCCCAGCCTTCGTCGAAGAGCGGATCGGGAGCTTCCGGAGGCGGATCGTACGGGGCCGATTCCGGTCGTTCACCGGGGTCATCGGTCCATGGTCCGACCGTCGCTCCCGGCAGCGCCGTGGCGTCGGTGAGCAACTGGCTCTGCTTGCGAGGAGTCTTGTTGTCCCCGTGCCACGCGTGGCCACTGAGGACCAGCCGATGCTTGGCCCTCGTGACGGCGACGTATGCGAGACGCCACTCCTGATGGTCGTGGCGGACCTTCAAGAGTCGTTTGCGTGCATCTGGGTCATCGAGGGCCGCGACGTCGGCGATGGAGTCTGGATCGAGTCGCACGTCGTAGGGGAGGGCGACGGCGGTGCTGAGTGGCTCGTAGTAGTTCCGGACGCCCGAGGGGAAGACGTTGTGTGCCAGGTCGGGGAGGTAGACGTCGCTCCACTCGAGGCCCTTCGCCCCGTGGGCGGTGACCAGGAGGACGGCGTCCTCGGTCGGGGGCTCGACGGCATCGAGCTCCTCCGCTCGTCCCGGTTCCGCCAATGCGTCGAGATATCGGAGGAACCCTGCGATGTCGGCAGTTCCACCCATCGGGCGCCAGCGACCGGCGAGGTCCACGAAACGTGTGATGTTGAGGCGCGCCGTCGTTGCTGCGTGGCGAGGGAGCGCGGCAACCTCGTCCCAGTAGTGGAGGGAGTCGATGACGGCGTCGAGCGACGCCGCGACGGACGAAGCGTGCGAGAGCGTGAAGACAGCTCGAAAGAGGGAACCGAATGCCTGCACTGCATCGGCGCACGTGGGAGTGACGGCATCGCTCACCATGTCCGAGAGCACGGCGTCGATCAGGCTCTGGCTGCTCTCCCGCCGGACGGTGCGCGACAGGGCCGCGACGTCTGCCATACCGAGGCGGTAGC
>CAZYGP010000019.1:0-12499 GCA_964647265.1 uncultured Acidimicrobiaceae bacterium
GTGTTCATACCAGGGTCTCCCCGGTACCGCCGCGGTTAACCTTGATATCGCCACGTTCTTCCATGGCGCGCACGCCTTGCAGCAAGCGCTTCTGCGCTTCTTCGACTTCGGCCAGAGGCTTGGGCCCCAGCATTTCTATCTCTTCCTTGATATTGTCGCGGGCACGCGAAGACAAATTGTTGAGGATCTTGTCGGCGATTTCTTGCGGAATGGCCTTGAGCGCCAATACCAGATCGGCTTTGTCGATCTCGGACAGCACCTTCTGCATGTCCTTGTCGGTGATGCGCAGGATATCATCGATGACGAACATGAGGGATTGGATCTCATTGGTTTCGTCGGGTATCTCCGCCGCCATCTTTTCGATGATCGGCTTGCTGACCTCGGGCTTACCGGCGGTAAGCATCTGCGCGACTGCCTTGAAGCGCTGCTTCATCGCATCGGCGGCAGCGCGCGTACGCGACGTTCGATAGCCGCTTCGATTCGCCGTAACGCTTCCCCGGACAGCGATTCACTCGATGCCATGCGCCGCACGAGGTCGAAACGTAAATCGTCGGCCATGGTACCGAGCACTTCAGCGGCGACGGGAGCATCAACGTGGGTCAGCACCAGCGCCTGGACCTGGGTGTCGTCGGTGACCTGCACTCGGTCGTACCGAGACTCATCGAAGCACTCCGCTCGGAGGGCTGATCGATCAGCCGTCGAGGGCTTCGGGCCCGAAGGATGCAGGCAGCAACTCGTCGAGCGTCATCTCGAACGCCGTCCCGCCGCGTCCTGACATGATGACCCGTTCGACGCCGAATTCCCTCATGACCTGACGACAGTTGCCGCACGGCGTACAGAGCTCCCCATCGAGGCACGCGACCGCCACCGTCGTGATTCGTTCGGCGCCGGCAGCGACCGCAGTCGTGATCGCGTTCGTTTCGGCGCACACGGACGCCCCGTAGGCCGCGTTCTCGATGTTCGCCCCGGTCACGACCGTGCCGGCGTCGGTGACGATGGCGGCGCCGACACGAAAACGGGAGTACGGCGAATAGGAACCCGTCGCAGCACCTGCGGCGAGGTCGACGAGCTCATGATCCGTATACGTCATTCGGCAACCAGTGCGTGTGCGAACTCTGCAGGGTCGAACGGTATCAGATCGTCCATGCCCTCGCCGACACCGATGAGCTTGACAGGAAGGTCGAGCTGCTGCTCGATCGCCACAGCTACGCCGCCACGTGCCGTGCCGTCGAGCTTCGTGAGGATCACCCCGGTGACGCCCACGGTCGCAGTGAATGCTGCCGCCTGCGCGATGCCGTTCTGTCCGACGGTGCCGTCGAGGACGAGAAGCACCTCGTCGATTGCTCCCGCTTCCCGCCTGAGCACACGGACGACTTTTCCGAGCTCATCCATGAGGTTCGCCTGCGAATGCAGCCGCCCAGCAGTGTCGATGATCACGACGTCCGCATCGTCCTCGACTGTCCGTCGGAATGCATCGAATGCGACCGAAGCGGGATCGGCCCCAGCACCGCCCGACACCACGGGAACACCGACACGATCTCCCCAGGTTCGCAGCTGGGTGTCGGCCGCCGCCCGATAGGTGTCCGCGGCCCCGAGAACGACGGAGCGTCCGTCGTCGACGAGATGCTTCGCCACCTTCGCGATGCTCGTCGTCTTTCCCGTTCCGTTCACGCCTACGACGACGATCACGGCCGGATGGGAGTCGAGGGACAGGCCGCGGTCCGACCTCTCCAACAACGACGCGAGCTCGGCCTCGAGCGCCTCCCTCGCCTCGTGTCCCGACGAAGGGCCCCGCGCACGAACCCCCGACACGATCGCACTCGCCGCTCGTGGTCCGACGTCGGCGGCGATCAGCGCATCCTCGATGTCCGTCCAGGTGTCGTCGGAGACGCCGGAGGACGCGAACACACCCCCAAGGGCAGCCGTGAGGGCAGACCGTGATCTCGACAGCCGCCTCGCGAGCGACCGATCGGTCACATCCTTGGCGGGCGCCTCTGGAATCTCCACGGCCACGGGCGTGTCCGATGGCCTGCGCCGAGCAACAATGACGCCGGCGATGGCGACGAGTACGACGATGGCGACGACCGCTACGACGAAGATGTCCACGAGGTGTCCTCCAGGGCCGGGAAACCTGCCTAGACGCTAACCGAGCTCATGCGCTTCGAGAGAACCTTCGATGACTCCCCGGGCTCCATGGTGACACCGTAGAGAACGTCCGCTGCCTCCATCGTCTGCTGCTGGTGCGTGATGATCACGAGCTGCGTGTCGCGTCGAAGCGTGTCGACGAGCCTCAGGAACCGGTGGAGGTTTGCATCGTCGAGAGCCGCCTCGACCTCGTCGAGGACATAGAACGGGCTCGGACGGGCTCGGAACACGGCGAAGAGGAACGCCAGGGCTGCAAGCGAACGCTCACCACCGGACAGGAGGGACAGCCTGCCGACCTTCTTCCCTGCGGGTTGTGCCTCGACGAGGACACCCGTGCCCATGGGATCAGACGGATCCGACAGGCGTAGCCGGCCCGTCCCCCCTGGGAACACCAGCGCGAAGTTCTCCTCGTAGAGCGCCTGGATCTCCTCGAACGCCTCGTGGAACAGCACCTCCATCTTGTCATCGAGCGCCGAGATCACCCCGCGAAGGTCGTTGCGCGCAGCCTCGAGGTCGGACAGCTGCCGCTCGAGTTCTGCGACGTCGGCGGCGAGCTCCTCGTACTCGGACGCGGCGAGGGGGTTGATGGGCCCCATCCGCCGCAGGTCGGCCTCGAGGGACGCCAGCCGTTCCTCACGCGTCCCACCCGCTTCGATGTCTGGCTCCGGTGCGAGGAGTGCCTGCTCCTCTGTGGCATCGGCCTCGCGTCGAATGGTCTCGGTCGTCGCCTCCAGCCTGACGCGGAGCTCTGCGAGTTCGACCTCGAGCTCGTTGAGCGCGTCGGAGGCGGTCCGACGCTCCTCCTCGAGGTGCTCCCGTAGGGCCTCGGCCGCTTCCAGATCGGAATGGGTGGACCCCGCCCGTTCGCGAAGCTCACGCTGACGGGATCGAAGAGTGTCGATGTGACCAGCGACGAGGACGATCGTCCGATCCGCCGCGCTTTCGATCTCGCCAAGCGCGTGGATCCGTTCCGCCGAGTCCGGGATGAGCACGAGCTGGGTGAGCTCAGTGCGTACGACGGCGAGGCGCTGCTCGCTGAGTCGCCTCCGTTCAGCGAGCGACGCCCGCTTTCCTGCGGCGTCCTCGAGGACCCGACGGGCGAGGTCGCGCTGGCGGGCGACCTCCGCCCGGCGATCGTTCAGCGTCTCCCAGGCCGCCTGGCGCGCCGCTTCCTCTCCTTCGAAGTCGGCAACCCTCTCACGAAGCGCATCCACCCGCTGGCGGCGAGCCAGCTCCGCCTCGTCGATCGCGGTGAGCCGAACCGCGAGCCTTTCGCGCTCTTCCCGCGAAGCGTTCCGAGCGCGCTCCGTCATCGCAAGGGCCTCGGTGTACCCGGCGAGCTCGGCCTCGGCCGCCTCGAGCCTTTCGAGGGCCTCGCGCTCGGACCGTCGTGCCGCGTCGAAGGCCCTCTGGGACGATGTGAGCAGGCTCGTCGCACGTTGCACTTCGCGCTCGGCGATCTCGACCTCGACGCGTGCAGCCTCGAGTGCTGCCGGTCCAGCGCCATCCGGATGGGATACGAGGATCCCGTCAGCAGTAATCACATCACCCTCTGGCGTCACCGCAGTGACGAGTGGATGGCGCGAAACCACGCCACGGCCCGTCTGCCAACCCTCCACGATCAGGCAGTCGCCGAGGTACGCTCTTGCGATCTCCCTGTCGGCATCGGGACCGAGCCGATCGATGAGCATGTCGAGGCCGAGTGATCGAGCCACCTCGCTCGCGTCGTGAACACGGCGGGATCCGACGACGAGGGACACGCCCCCCGTCCCTGCTCCCTTGACCGCACCGGCCGCGGCGTCGACGTCGTGCACCGTTCGAACGAGGTATGCGGCGCGCCACGCGCCGAGCGCCGCGTCCACCGCGGGTGCGATGTCCGCGGGCACGTCGAGCGCAGCGACGAGGGCTCCCATCACCCCATCGGCGCCTTCGGTGATGTCGCGTGCGCGTTCATCGACGAGTCCGGCGAGTACACCTTCGAGTGCCTCGACCCGCGCTCGTGCTGCCGCCACGACGATTCGCCGCTCTGCGGTCGACTCAGTCTGTTGTTCCCAGGACGACTGCGCGTCGGCCCGCTCGCTGGTCAACGACGTGTAGGCATCCTGGAGGGGAGCCGTCGCCTCATCGACTCGGAGGATCGCTCCGTTCAGGCGCTCGAGTTCGTCGCACTCCTCCTCTATGCGTGCGTCGACGACGGCCATTCGGGCCAACACCCGGCTCCGTTCGGCGGCGTCGCGTTCACTCGCCGTCTCGAGCGCACGGAGATCCCCCCGGAGGCTCGCGATCACGCCTTCCGCGGGAAGCTTGATCTGCTCTGCGAGGGATCGCTCCTCATCCTCGAGGGCTCGGAGCGCCGTTTCGCGACGTTCCGTTTCGTCCGCTGCCGCCACTTCGTCGACAGTTGTCCCGGCGATGGCCCCAACGAGGTCCGCCTCCTCCGCGACGAGATCCTCCCTGCGCTCGCCAGCGCCATCCACGCGGTCCTCGAGCGACCTGCGACGCTCTCGCGCCACCGTGCCGATCCTGGTGAGGCGTTCCCGAACCGTTTCGAGTCGTGCGGCGGCCGCCGTGTCGCGTGACAGCAGGGCGCCCACCTCGCCGGACTCCGTCCTGAGGACGTCGAGGGTCCCCTTGAGGGCTGCGAGGCGGGCGTCGGCATCCGTACGCGCCTCGAGTGCGGATTCCCGTTCGAGGGCGGCGCTCGACAGTCGACCACGAATGCGCCGGAGCTCCTCACCACCGAGGAACAAGCGCAAGGCGTGGACCTCGCTCCTCACGGCGTCATGGCGGGCCGCCGCGCTCGCCTGCCTCTTGAGGGGCCGAAGGGCGCGGCGCTTCTCCGACAGGATGTCGTTGAGCCGTTCAGTGTCGTGATCTGTCCGCTCGAGACGCCGAACGGCGCGGTCACGGCGGCTGCGGTGCTTCATCACGCCCGCAGCTTCCTCGATGACCGAGCGGTGGTCCTCGGGGCGCGCATTGAGGATGTCGCCGATCTGACCCTGGCCCACCAGAACGTGCTGGTTCCTGCCGATGCCCCCGTCCGAGAGAAGGTCCTGGATGTCGAGGAGGCGACATGGCACACCGTTGAGCTCATACTCGCTCGTCCCGTCACGGAAGAGCCTCCTCGTGACCGTGATCTCGGAGAGGTCGAGGACACTGTCCTCGTCGTCGTTCAGGAAGCTGAGCTGAACCTCGGCCCGAGGCAGCGCAGGACGAGTGGCCGTACCGGCGAAGACGACATCCTCCATCTTCTCCGTCCGCAGCGACCGGGTAGCCTGGGTTCCCATCACCCACGCGATCGCATCGACGATGTTGGATTTTCCGGAGCCGTTCGGCCCGACGACGACGTTCACGCCGGAGGCGAAGTCGAGCCGCGTCCTGTCCGCGAACGACTTGAACCCGCGAAGGGTGAGGTGCTTGAGTTTCACGGTTCGGAAGGTTACCAGAGCGAATTACAGGTGTGTAACCCAAACCCCGGGAGTGGTCCTGCGGCGTTCACACACCGCGCTCGAGAGCGTTCGTCGCAGCGGCGATGGCGGCGCCCTTCTTGGAACCACCGAATCCCTTCCCTACGACCATGTCGTCGACCACGGCCACCGCCATGTATACGGCAGCGTGGTCGGGTCCGCTCCGCTCATACCGGAACGCGACGACGCGTCCGCTGTTGGCGAGGAGTTCCTGGAGCCTCGATCGCGCATCGCTGACGTCGGGTTGGGCGATGCGCTGCGCGAGAACAGATCCCCAGGTCGAGCGGACGAGCCGATCCGCTGCCGCGAAACCGCCATCGAGGAATACAGCGGCGATCAGCGCTTCACACACGTCCGACAGGATCGAGTCCCGGTCCCTCCCCCCGGAGCGCTCCTCACCGATGCCGAGGCGGATGATTCCACCGAGATCCCATCCACGCGCGATCGAGGCAAGTGTCGCCTCGTCGACGACGGATGCACGCACCTTGGTCATCGACCCCTCCGGTTCATCGGGGAGGGCCTCGTAGATCATCTGGGTCGTGATGAGTTCCACGACGGCATCCCCGAGGAACTCGAGACGTTCGTAGGACGTGGCACCGGCATGCTCTGCAGCGTACGAAGCGTGGGTCAGGGCCTCCTCGGCGCGGCTCGCCTCGACGAATCGATAGCCGATCGCCCGGCCGATCGCGTCGATCACCTCGTGTGACATCATCGACGTCACACGGCCGTCGCTGCGGCGATGCCTGCTCCGACTCGCTCGACGAGTCCCTGGTCGACACCTTCGCGAGCAATGCGGATCGCGTTCGAAACGGCGACCCTCGACGAAGAACCATGCGCGATCACGACGACGCCCTTCGTTCCGACCAGGTGGGCTCCCCCGACGCTCTCCGGGCTGAGCCGCTCGCGGAGCTCCATGAACGCTGGCATCAGGCCTCCGACGAGATCCGCGAAGTCCGGGCGCGAGAGGGTCTCGAGGATCATCCGTTGTATGGCCTTGCCTGAGCCCTCACTCGTCTTGAGAAACACGTTGCCGGTGAAGCCGTCCGTGACGATCACGTTCGCCGTGTCGGTCGCGATGTCACGCCCCTCGACGTTCCCCACGAAGTTGATCGCGGGACTCGCCGCAAGCAGGTTGTGGGCGGCGCGTTCGACGTCGCGACCCTTCGACGGCTCCTCCCCGATGTTCAACAGGCCGACCCTCGGACGATCGACGTGTCCGTAGACCTCCGCAAGCGCCGAGCCCATGACGGCGAACTGCAGGAGGTGCTCTGGTCGACATTCGAGGTTCGCTCCCACGTCGAGGACGACGTGACCTGTCGGAAAGATGCTTGCGATTCCCGGTCTCGACACACCCGGTAGGCGTCCGATGAGGAAGGTGGCCGCTGCCATCGCCGCCCCCGTGCTCCCCGCCGACACGACGGCATCTGCGCCGCCGTCGCGCACCAGACGCGCAGCCACCGCGATCGAGGCGTCCTTCTTCTCCCGCAACGCATGCGCCGGATCCTCGTCGAAGCCGATGACCTGCGACGCCGCCACGATGGGAATGTCCGCCCGCCCATCGAGGATGCCACCAATGACCTCCACATCTCCGACGAGGGTCACGGGAGCGCCGTCGGCGTGGGCCAGCAGTGCGCCTTCGACGATCTCGCGAGGGGCGCTGTCACCACCCATCGCATCGACGGCGATCATGGCCATGCCCGCCTACGAGGTTTCGATGACGTCGCGCCCGTTGTAGGTACCGCAGGTCGTACACGCGCGATGAGGTACGTGAGGTGCGTTGCACCGTGAACACCTGGCTACGGTCGGACGAGCGATCTTCCACTGCGCCTTGCGTCGCCTGGTCCGTGACCGCGACATCTTCTTCTTGGGAACAGCCATGGTGGAAACCTCTTCCGTTCAGTCCTCGGGGTCGAGGATGTCCTTGAGGACGGCAAAGGGCGAGCGGATGTCGCCCTCGTCACCCGAGGAACCCGTATTCAAGTCCATTCCTGCGCTAGTCACAAGTCCTGGACACTGCTCACCGCAGGTATGGGCGATGGGCAACGACAGGAGCACCTCGTCGAGCAGCATCTGCTCGACGTCGATCTCGTGGCCCAGCAGCGGATAGGACTCCTCATCACCTGATCGGTCGAACAACGCTCCCACGGTGACCTGTCGATCGGTGGTGGACGTCGCAAGACAGCGCACGCATGCCTCGTGCGATGTGAACGAGACAGACCCCGTCACCGCGATACCCCCCGAGACGGGATGGAGCACGAGATGGGCGCGCAGCGGGGGGTCCGGCTCGACGCCGGTGAGATCGACCGACCAATCGACGGAGCCCTCGATCGTTTCTGGCCGCGAGGACACGCTCCGGCTGAGGAGGTCCGACACGTTCACGAGGAAGGGGCTTCGGCTCATGCGGAAAAGGTAGCGCGACGGTCCGCGAGCCCGACCGGCTCACACCCCGGGGACGTCCGGCGCCGGTGGAAGGGACGTGTGGAGCTCGGCTCTGGCCTCGGTCACGTAGCGATAGAGCTCGCCGAGGATGGTCTCGGCCTCCGAAAGGTGGCGCTCCGCGTAGTCCTCGGCCTCGAGCCTGATCCTGCGGGCCTCGTTCTCGGCATTGCGTATCAGGGTGTTGGCCTCCTCGACGGCCTCCTGGACGATGTAGTTGTCGGACACGAGGCGTTCCGACTCTGCCTTGGCATTCGCTACGACCTCGCGAGCGCGCTCGTTCGTCTTTGCGATGTACGTCTCTCGCTCGCGCACCATCCAGCGCGCTGCACGGAGCTCCTCAGGGAGCTGTTCGGCCGCGTGGTGGAGTCGGTCGAGCATCTCCTCCTGATTGATCATCACGTTGCTCGACAGCGGAACCGCGCGAGCGTGCTCGATCTCGGTGATGAGGTCCTCGAGGAGCTCCGCGAGCGCTCCCGGTACGGGAGGCGAGGGTCGATTGCCTTCGGGTTGATCGATCATCCGAGACGCTCCTTGAGTGCATCCGAGACGATGGGGGGTACGAGGTCCTCCACCGAGCCGCCGAGCCTGGCAACTTCCTTGACGAGCGACGACGACAGGTAACCGTACTCCGGCTTGGTGGCAACGAACAGGGAAACGACATCGCCCGAGAGGTGCCGATTCATCTGCGACATCTGGATCTCGTAGTCGAAGTCCGTGACAGCTCGGAGTCCCTTGACGACTGTCTTCGCGCCGATCCTCTTCGCAAAGTCCACGAGGAGTCCCTCGAAGGACTCGACGTGGACGTTCTTCCACGGGGCGCAGCATCTCGTGAGGAGGTCGACTCGTTCCTCAGCAGTGAACAGCGCCGACTTCGATGGATTGTGAACGACCCCGACGACGACCCTGTCGAAGATGCCGGTACATCGCTCGATCACGTCGAGGTGACCCTTGGTCGGCGGGTCGAAACTGCCGGGGACCAGGGCGATGATCACGATGTCGGCCTCTCGAACATGCTCACCACGGCATCACCGTACCGCCGCTCATCGACACAAGTGAGGAAATCCGGCGGCGTGAGGGCGCTCGAGGCCTGCCGATGGACGACGACGATGCCGGTATCGGCGAGCAGGGCGTCCAGGCGCCCGAGGACGTGTTCGACGCTCTCGTCGGAGTCCCGGTACGGAGGGTCGACGAAGACGACGTCGAACCTCCCCTTCAGCCAGCCCACCACCTCGTACGCGGATCCCTGGTGGACGGTTCCCCCGAGCCCCACAGCTTCGACGTTCTCGGCGATGACGCGCGACGCCCGGCTGGAACGCTCGACGAACACGGCGGATCTCGCTCCCCTGCTGAGCGCCTCGAGCCCGAGGCCTCCGGACCCTGCGTACAGGTCGAGCACGTCTGCATCGACGAGATGGCCGCTGATGATCGAGAAGAGCGACTCGCGGGCGCGGCCAGTCATCGGCCGGGTCCCCGACGGAGGCGCTGCGATCGTCCGGCCCTTGGCTCTTCCGGCGATGATTCGCATGTCAGCTCTTCCCCAACCACTCATCGGATTCCCCGATGAAGATACGGAACTCCTCGAGTACCTCCAGAACGAGTCGACCCGTTCGATCGTCGGCGACGGCCTTCGTGGCGCACTCCGACGCAGCGATGACGAGGTCGCCGTCGCGCAGGAGATCCCCGAATCGAAGGTCACCTGCTCCGGATTGGGACGACCCGAAGATCGTCCCGTGCCCACGGATGGACAGGTCAACTCTGGCGAGCTCGAAACCATCGGTGGTGCCAACCATCGCATCGACCCTGCGCTCGGCGTCAGGCGTCGACGCGTCGACCACCAGGAGGCAGTGGCCGGGGTGTGAACCACGCCCGACGCGCCCGCGGAGCTGGTGGAGCTGGCTGAGACCGAATCGCTCCGCGTTCCACACGACGATGAGGGTGGCGTTCGGGACATCGATGCCGACCTCGATCACGGTCGTTGCGACGAGGACGTCCACCGCTCCGACGCGGAACGCCTCCATGACGTCCGCCTTCTCAGACGATGCCATCTGGCCGTGGAGGAGCCCGACCGTGAGATCAGGGAACGACGAAGCCACGCGTAGGTACTCCTCGGTCGCTGAACGCGAGTCGATCTTGTCAGACGGTTCGACCAGCGGGCACACGATGAAGACCTGGTTTCCGGCGGCCACCACCGAGCGGATTCTCGAGTCGACGGCGTTGGCAGCCCGGGCATCGTCGTTGATCGCGGTCGTCTCGAGGGCCGTCCTGCCCGGGGGCATCGTGACGATGGTCGAAACCTCGAGGTCGCCGTAGAGGGCCATCACGAAGGTTCGAGGGATCGGCGTGGCGGTCATGAGCAGGAGATCCGGGACACCGTCCTTGCGATCGCTGTCACGCAGATGCACGCGCTGGTCGACACCGAACCGGTGCTGCTCGTCGACGACCGTGATCCCGAGCGAGTGGAAGGTCACATCCGGTTGGATCAGGGCGTGGGTGCCGAACGCGATGTCGATGGTGCCATCGGCGAGCCACTCGAGCGCCCGGGTCCGGGTGACGTCCGAAGGTGAGAAGTTCACCAGGACGCGTCCCGACGTGAACAGGGCGACCCGAACGGGTCGGGTTGCAGGGGGCTCGGAACCGAAGAGCGAGGCGGTGCCCGTGCGGTGGTCCGCGTCGGCAACGGGACCCATACCCGCTTCGGTGAGGGACCGTATCGTGCCGAGGTAGTGCTGGTTCGCAAGGACCTCTGTGGGGGCCATGAAGGCCGCCTGGTGCCCACTTTCGACAGAGGTGAGCAGCGCTGCGATGACCACGACGGTCTTCCCCGACCCCACGTCGCCCTGGAGCAGGCGGTGGAGCGGCGTTCCGGCCTCCATGTCCTCGAGGATCTCGGAGAGCGCCTTGTCCTGGTCGGCCGTCAACTCGAAGGGAAGCGAACCGATGTATCGCTCGAACAGGGGCCCACGAACCGAGTTCGACACTCCGACCTGTGTCTCGAACTCGTCGTATGCGCGAACCCGCAGGGCCATCTGGATGCGCAGGAACTCATCGAACACGAGGCGTCGCTTCGCGGGACCGACGTCCGAGAGGGCTTCGGGGAAGTGGATCCGCTCGATGGCGAACGACCGGTCGACCAGGTCGTACGCATCGAGGGTCGCCTCGTCGAGCACATCACGTACCGGAATCGACCGGCGGACGGCGTTGGCGATCGACGAGCGGAGGGTGGCCGCCTTCATCCCGGCGATCGTCGAGTACACGGGGACGACGCGACCGGTCGTGAGCGATGGCTCGCGCGAGAGCCTGTCGACGTCGGGCCCCTTCATCTGGAGCGTCCGACCGAACGTCTCGAGCGTGCCGGACAGTGCGACCTCCTCGCCCTCGTCGAGCTTGATGTACGGGTTGAACCACACGACTCGCACGGTGCTGGTGCCGTCCGACACCGTCGCTTCGACCATGGTGCGACCTCGCGAGATCCTCCGTTTGGAGAACGCCTGGACAACGCCACCGATCGTGACCTCCTCGCCGATCGGTGCCGATGCGATGTCGAAGAGCTGACTCCGATCGATGTAGCGCCTCGGCGGCGTCAGGAGGAGGTCGGCAACGGAGTGGATCCCGTGGGCAGCGAGCTTCCTGAGGTTCCCGGGTCCGATGCCCTTGACCATGTCCACCGGCCGGGTGGCGAGGTACACGAGGCTTCGCTCGTTGCCTTCGTTCGATGAGGTCATGGACCCGATGTTGGTCGCGATGGTGCACAAACGCGCCGCCTCATGCCGAATACGGGCATCTGACTGGTAGTCTGCATGGCTGCCTCAGGAGGTCCCCGCACATGGCATACAGATGTGAGATCTGCGGCAAGGAGCCGTGGACCGGCAAGCAGGTCAGCTTCTCGCACAAGCGATCGTCCAAGACCTGGCGCCCCAACATCCAGAAGATCCGCGTCAGATACGGCAGCAACTCACGCCGTGCCCGCGTGTGCACGTCGTGCATCAAGGCCGGCAAGGTCGAAAAGGTCTGATGCAGGGCGTCATCAAGGCATATGACGACGCGACCGGCATCGGCATCATCGTGAGGGATGACAACCGTTCCGAGGTGATGCTCCGTCCGGGGAGCCTCGACGGCTCCATGTTCCGCTTCCTCCGCCAGGGTCAGCGCGTCCGCTTCGACCAGGTGGGCCAGGGCGACGATGCCACCGCGACCAACCTCCGCTTCGGCAGCGACGGATACTGAACCCGGGTTCGCATCGTCCTGCCTCCCAACGACCGCGCTGCTGGTAGCGTTGTTCCATGGTTCAAGCATTCGTGCTCATCCAGACAGACAGTGGGAAGGCGTCGGAGGTCTCTCGCGCCATCGGCCAGATCGACGGGGTGAAGTCGGCCGAAGCGGTGACAGGGCCCTATGACGTGATCGTGGCAGCGGAGGCAGCCGATGTCGACGCGCTCGGCCACCTCGTC